>CAZSZY010000049.1:0-2067 GCA_964611285.1 uncultured Methanosarcinales archaeon | reverse complement strand
AAATGGAATGAACAGAACAGCATTTCTCGCCGATTTTACTTCTGGAGATGTTAAACAACAACGAGTTGTTAAATACTTACATAATAAACCTGCAAATGATTCTATTTGTACATTAGTTAATCGAGATAGAAAAAATGGTTCTGAGAACGATGTACACTTTGCAAACATCATTGTGCATCCTAACGCAACAGTCATTCTTGAACACGAAAAAATTAATGGAATTGATGTCATTGTTGAAGAACTTATTCCTGGAAGTCAAAACTTAGCCCAATATGTAAAACTAAAAGGCGCAATTGTAGATGAAGAAAAGTTCAGAGATATTGCAAATCAGATTATTGATTTTGCTTACTTTATCAACATAGAAGGGATTAAGCCAAAAGAAGATAGTTGGTTTGGAGAACCCATACTCTATCGAGATTGGAAACTTTCAAATGTCTTTATGACAAAAGAAGGCAGAATTAAAGTTGGAGATCGAGAACACTGCGCATTTGAAAAAGACATCGATGAAAAATTCTTCCCCACCAGAGGTAGTTCTGGAAATATGCATCCAAAACTACTCAATGCATGGTTAGGTGGCAAAGCAGCAAAAGCAGATAAAAGAACAGAAGAGTACGGTATAACAACCATGCTCTACGAACTATTTACTGGAGAAAAGCCGTTTGATTATAAAATAGTTAAATCTAAAAAAGTTCAACCAGGTTTTCCCACAATAACAGTTGGAAAAGAAGAAACTCAAGCAGTTCTTGTTAGACTGGGAAGAGTGGAAGATGAACTCATCAATTACAAAGAACACGAACAACTTCTAAAATTAGCCCTTAAGAAAGTTCCTCAGAGAATGAAAGGATTATTTTATAGAGGAATGACTACAAATCCAAAATACGATTACTACAATGTTTCAAATCTCAAAAAAGATTTTGAGCATTCCATTCGTCCAAGCTTAACAGACATATTAGTCACAATTAAAAACTCCATTAAACCAGCTCTAGGAATTGCTGCAGGTGTTGCTGTAGGTACTCTAGTAACAGTTGGCATGTTTACCTTGAAATTTAATGAAGAACATCGTGAACCAACACCTACTGAAGTTGCAAAAAAATGGGGTCTTGAAAAATTTCGTTTTTATTCAAGCAATTTATCTGAAGAATTTATCTCTGATAACATGCTTTTAGAAAAGCTTCCAGAAGCAACAGCAGACTATGCAACGCTCGTCAGTGAAATTGATCCTAATAAACGAGGACAATGGAATAAAAAGCTCAAAGTCATAGAATCTTCAGCAGAACATTCAAAAAATTTCCATCACGCAAACAAAAGAGCATACCAAGCAATGCTCCTCTCAAATTGTACTCATGATAGCGCTACAATCATGAATGTATATGAAGGTAAGCGACTCTATCCGAGTTTAGTAAGAAAAGATTTCATAAAACAAGGCAATAGTTTAAGCGGTTCAGATACTACATCGGTTCCTACTATTAACGCTTATGGTAGTATGATGCTTAATACAGCAATGAGTACAGGACAAGAAAGCATTGAAGAAGTATTTGCTAAATATTATCTTGGTCCTGAAGAAAAAGCAGAAGCGCAAATCGCAACAAAAAGTGTTCGTTATTTTCCTCAAGCAGATAGTTCAGGAACTATTATTCAAGAAGGGTATAGAAATGCAATTAATCCAGTAAAACGCTCTCTTATTGAGAAGGCATTGGTATTCTACAAAGCCGCAGATCAAAATACTGCTGAGTTAAGCACAAACAGACTACAGCATTTAGCAGATTCTCTTGAGAATAAACAACTCACACTAAATAATAGTTATTTAAGTAATAACAATCCAATCAGCGGACTTACTGATAAGTAAAATTTTCTTATTGCTGATGCTATTCTAAAAATTAAGATTGCTTCTTTTCCTTTTGTGTTTTCTAAGAGTGTATAACCATCTTTAAGGATGAGTTTCTTTTCTGCTCGTTGTATTTCTTCTAAAATTGTAATGTCTTTTTTTAAGAATCCTTCTTTGAGTTTATCAAATAAATCAGAAAGAGATTTGTAATAGCGAAGCGTATCTTCCTTTGCTTTTACTTT
>CAZSZY010000048.1:0-2551 GCA_964611285.1 uncultured Methanosarcinales archaeon | reverse complement strand
AATGCAACCCATATCATTCCTTCATCTGTACTAAAGACTGGACTTTTGTATGGTTTTCCTTTATTATTATATACTTCTAAAAAAGTGCCATGTGTTTCGATTAATCGTTTGTATTGTAGTAAATGCATTTTTGCTTGCTCAGGATTTACATCTCCAACTATATCAATGTAAGGTAGTCCACTCATCGGCCAAATGCTATGTGCTTCCCAATTATTCACTAATATTTCTACTGAAATCGTTTTTCCTTTTTGTTTTTTATCTGTAACGTATTTTATTGGAAATGGTTTATCTAAATCTGCTTCTTGCATTGCAGCTACTGCAGACTTTATTTTCTCTTTACTGTCAAATATTCCATACCAGAAAGGATAGATATTAGCATCAGCCGTTAATGTTGTACTGCTTCTATCATCATTAAAGAATGATCCATTCCAAAATTGTTCTTCTATTATTTCTGCATAATTAAATCTCTTTAATGGATTATTCAATCCTAGATGATCTGCTTCTCGACTGATAATTGCAGCCATGACCGTGTCATAGCAAGAACCATCACGTTTACTATGATCTCGCATTCCCCCAAAATGAATAAAGCGTCTTATTTCTCCAGTTATTTGAAAAGTTGCTATTTTGTAAAATTTATCAAGTTCAAATTGTAAAAAATCTTTATACTTTGCAATGAGTTCTTTGTCATCTAGTATGGCTAGACTTCTAAACATGTGTACCACTGAATCTGGCGAATACACATTTGGAAAATCTATTGGTTTACCAAACGTTGTAATGTATGTTTTTATTCCGCCGTAAGTTTTGTAACAATCCATTGCATAGTCAAGTGTTTTTCTCACTCGCTCTTTATGACCTAAATCAAGTAATGATTGTATAACCATGCCAAAATCTCGAGAATAAAATAAAGGATAATTTCCAATACTAGTATTATAGTATTGTCCGTTCCAAAGGTGTTCTAGAATTTGCGTACCAATTTGATTTGCGTTTCCTTTAAATTGAAAAAAGTTTTTACCTCGAACACGCAGATGTCTAAAAAACATTCGTCGTCCTTCGCGTAAATGATCATAAACAATTAATCCCATTAGTATAACCTCAAGCTCCCTTCCTAGAATAATTTATAATGTCTTAGCTTAAATATGTTTGGGAGAGAAAGAAGAAAAAGCTCCATTAATTGTCAGAAACAGGTGAAACGGTGGTTTTTGAAGTATTTTGTTCTTTTGCCATACGTCTATACTTGCCATATTTGTCTTCTGGAGAATATTTAGGTGGGTGAGGGAAAACTCGTTTACCGCCACATTCGCATTTTTCAGAAAGACCGTAGCTAGAACATTTCTCGCATTTTAGAATAGTACCAGACATTGTTTACACCCTCGTAAATGTACAGATTGTTTCTTTGCTATTAATTGCATCAACTTGTTCTTGAAGTTTGGCAATTACTTCTTCAGCCACTTTATATTCTCGAGCTCGAACTTCAACTCTAAATTTTCCAGAGCCCAAAAATTGAATGGAAAGTAAATCACTAAGTACTACGATTTTTTTCATAAAATCGTTAACAACATCAGCGCCATTTTCTGCATAACTTTCAAGAGCTATTTCACCAATAATCTCGACTTGTTTTTGTTTAATTCGTTCTCGAACTAATTTTTCAAGATCAACAGCCAATTCTTTATCAAGACCATAGTCTGTTAGTTTTGCTTCGCTTTCTACCACATCTTCAAATGCCCCATAAAGAGAATCATATTCTTCTAAGAGTACACTTGCTACTTTTGTATAAAGCTCTTTAATATCTCCTTTGTGCAGTTGAATATATGATTGCAATATATTTTCTGCAATTGCTTGTTGTTTTCGCTCTTCAACTTTAGCTCGCCGTTGACTTTCATTTACTCGACGAAGAGAAAGATCGATATGACCTCGCTCAGAATTAATTTTAAGAACTTTACAAATGATAACTTTTCCTTCCTTAACATAATCGCCTAAATTTCGAATACGTCCAGGACTTACTTCAGAAATGTGAATCATTCCTTGTTTGCCTTTGTATTCATCTAGTGTTACAAAGACAGAGTGGAAATGAATCTTCGTTACCGTACAAAAGACTATATCGCTTTCATTTGGATAACCTGTTTTTTCAAATAACATTCTTATTCTAATACTTCTAGTACTCGTGCTTTAACTCGTGTTTTACCACCAGTTGGTTCTGCTAGAATTTTTTCACATACTAAACATTTTACTTCGCTTGCACTTTTACCGAAAATAATTTGCTCATTTTTACATTTTGGGCAGCGTACTTTAATAAATTTTGATGCTGGTTCCTTTGTTGTCATGGTTTTCTTCACCAAGTATTTTATTTCTTATAGTTGAGACTTCCAAGCCAAAAGACCAGAAAAGTTCAATAGCCAGAGCCACAGTGGCTTTGGATATAAGATAAGCTCAAGAAACAGTCAGTCATTTATAAATCTACCTTCAGAAAAGAAAGAAACACAAGAAATAAAGAAAGGGCTTTAGATTATCTCAACTTTTTTAGCTCGAATTCCACTTGATTGAATATGTTGCT
>CAZSZY010000047.1:0-2662 GCA_964611285.1 uncultured Methanosarcinales archaeon | reverse complement strand
TTGCAGTAGGAATGTTTTATTTCTCGAGGCAAACGAAGTCGAAATTTCATAGCAATACGTCTAATCATAGCAAGATAACTATTAGCACGAACATCATCTTGGCTTCTGGCCTGTTGATACTCAGTAGAAAGTTGATCAATGTGCTCTTGGGCTTGTTTTGATTGACCTTTAGTTTTTGCCATAAAGAGTTTAGAAAACAGAAGGATATAAAAAAACTCGCATATGTGAGAACGATAATGACTAATCCAGAGCTTAGTAACTTCCTCGCGCTTTTTGGCGACATCCCATTTCCATTAGAAAGGGTTCTGAAGCTCCATAAGAGCCTTTATCTAGTAAATTCTAGTGCACAACACCTAATTAAAAACATGAGTGAAGAACCTGTCAGTGTAGGGTTATTTCTGGGCACAACTAAACATCCTTTTACTCCTTCCATCCCATTATTAAGAATAATTACACCTCATACAGAAAAGAAAATTACACTTAATGAAAAGTCTGCATGGCTCTTTGTCTGCGGTCGAGATGCATTTTCTGATAACATCCTTAAAGGAGATACCAATAGTAGTCTAGTCATCGTATTAGATGAGAACGGCGAAACACTTGGTCTTGCTAAAAAGAAACCTGACATGTATAAAAATATCGTGCACGCTGGTCAGTTTCTAAAAAATAAACAATAAACTGTTTAATTCTTTCCTTCCAAAGAAAGTAATAACAATTCTTTACATTCAGTTCTCATAAAATTTTCATGAAGCTTTGGTTGAGGAGTTCCTTTTTCAAATACCTCTTTACAAGGAATAAGTATTCTTTGCGCATAAGTTTCATTTCTGTCATCCATATTTGCTCCAAATACAACACCTTCTAATCTAGCCCAAACACAAGCAGATGCACACATTGGACAAGGTTCGTAAGTAGTATACAACCAACAACCAGAAAGATCTTTGGACCCTATTTTTTTACATGCCTTTTCTATTGCATTTATCTCCCCATGTCTAAAAGGAAGATTTTCTTGATAAACAGTTGTTGCACCCCAAGAAAGTATTTCATCATTTTTTACAATAATAGCTACAACACCTTTTTCTTGCTTAGCCAAATCAATTGCTTTTTTCATAATCTCTTTATTTGGATGTTCCATATTTACACCTTTACTTGAGTACTTCTATTGCCGGAAGTTTATTTCCTGCTAAGAGTTCTAAGCTTGCCCCACCACCTGTTGAGATGTGCGTCATCTTATCAGCGTATTTGGTTTTACGAACAGCACTTGCTGTATCTCCCCCGCCAATAATGACTGTTAGCTTATTATCTGCTAAGAATTTTATAATAGTGTTTGTTGCTCTGTCAAATGGTTTTACTTCAAACACGCCTAATGGTCCATTCCAAATTACTGTTTTTGAACGAGCAAGTACTGCTGAAAAAAGTTTTACGGACTTTGATCCTACATCAAATGCTGCTTTGCTTTTAGGAATTGCATCAAAATCAACCAGAGTAATGTCTTTTGCATCAACTTTTATTTTTCCTCTAAATTTTGCTTTGCTTGCAACTGCAAAGTCTGTTGGAAAGATTATTTTTGAAGAATATTTCTTAAGCAGTTTTTTTGCTTCTCCCGTCATTTCTTCTTCAACAAGTGATTGTCCAACTTCCATGTTTGCTGCTTTCATAAATGTAAACACAACACCACCACTTAAAATTAATTTATCAACCTTGGTTAATAATTTTTTAAAAAGCGGTAGTTTGTCTGCTATCTTTGCAGATCCGAAGATTGCAACGATTGGTTTTTTATGATTTAAATGCACATTTTTTACTTCTTTTTCTAAGAGTAATCCTCCTGCGTGCGGAAGTAATTTAGCAAGTGCATATACAGATGCATCTTTTCTATGTGCTGTACCAAATGCATCATCAATATAGATATCTGCATGCGTGGCTAATTGTTTTGCGAATTTAAGTTCGCCTTTTTTCTCTCCAGAGAAGAATCGTAAGTTTTCTAAGAGCACAATTTTTTGTTTTGGATTTGTTGGAGCGTCAATAACGGTATGGAGTTCCACTGTTTTCTTAAGTAGTTTAGATAACTCCTTAGCAACGACTGCTAAACTATAGACATCGTTTTCTTTTCCAGCACCTGGTTTTGGTCGACCAAGATGACTAGCTAGAATAATCTGCTTTGGCTTTTGTTTTAGTACATATTTGATAGTTGGCAAAGCATTTAGAATTCTATAATTATCTGTTATTTTGCCATTTTTGATTGGAATGTTAAAATCGCATCGTATGAATACTCTTTTTCCTGATAGATTAAGTTTGTTTATTGTTTTCACGTTTCTCATTCACCTGTACAAAATAATCTCTTACTTCTTTATTAATTTGTGGCTTCGCATCTTTCGTGAGCGAATAATAGACTTTCTGCGCTGTTGTTCCCCAAGTGTAAGTGCCTTCTTCATCAACCACTTGTTTAGAAAAAATATCTATCACTTCACCTTTTTCGAGTTGATAGTAGATATTTCGCTGAGACGCCTTGCCAAAGAGCCGTATATAATGCTTGTGCGCTTCATAAGCCGTAAGCTTGCCTACAACAAATATCATCTCAACTAACCTATCTCGAACTATGCTTCTTGACGGTCTTCCTCGGCCCATAGAAATACTCAAGTCTCCCGACAATAAAAATGTTTGGAATAAA
>CAZSZY010000046.1:0-2808 GCA_964611285.1 uncultured Methanosarcinales archaeon | reverse complement strand
ATTTTAGTTTTGCAATTCTTGCAAACAAAGATATTTTTGTAAAGCCGTGTATCGGCTTCTGGAAATTTAGCCATTATGATTTACCTCTTGTAATGGCTAAGCTCAAAAATTGAAAATTTTTGTTGTTTTGCCATTTTATTTTACCTATTTTATTGTGATGATGTTGCTCTAGTCGCCTTCTGCCTTAATTGTTTAAGATTTTATCTTGAACTTCAAAACTGATTTAGTCTCCATCAGTTTTGATTTGTTTCATGACTTTGTCGTACATAATTTCCCAGTAGACTACAACTGCTCCTTCTGTAACTTTTCCTTGTAGTTCTTCTGGAATAATCATATCAAATGTTTCATATGATTCTGAATCCATAACATTTGCGTGGTCGTCTGAGACGCTTAAGACTTGTGCGTTTTTTTTGTTGATAATTGGTGCTGTAACTTCATGATCTCCTGTGACCATGTTTCTTTTTTTGCCGTCAATCATACCAACAGCCATAAGATTTGCTTTAGCGTGACCGTGTTTACCGGGTCGTGAGATTGAAATGTCCGTAACTATACTTGCCACACCATCTACTAGGATGTAACTTCCTTTTTTTAGGGAACTTGTTGCAACGTGTTTCAGATCTCCTGCCATTTTATTATTCAAACCTCATAAGTATCAATATATGTATACTGAGGAATTAATTCCTCGTTTATAAAGCTTTTGTGTGCAAAAGGGCGAGAAAGCCCCTAAAACTCCTTTCTTTAGTTGTTTAGACTAGTTATTTAGTTTGTTTCGCACGTAGCCTTTATAAATGACTGCTTCTTCTTTTCTTTCATGAGTGATTTTTCCAAAATGAGAGATGTGCTTTTGGCTTTGACTAAGAAACAAATAGCTGAGGCAGTAACAGAGGACACGATGATTGCTCAGGCATTAGCTTCTTTTGATGAGCTCACTGTTCAACTTAACACACTCACATCTCGTCTTCGAGAGTGGCATGCGTATACTCTTCCTGAACTTGATCATATTATTTCTGATAACGAAAGATTTGTAAAGCTTATTGCTGAAAAGTCTTACACAGAACTCCTTAAAGAATTTGCTGCCGATAAGAGTATGGGTGCTTTACTAACTGATGAAAATTATATTCCTATTCAAAATATGGCACAAAAACTAGCTACTCTTTATGACGAACGTGGCGAGCTTCTTAATTATTTAGAAAAAACATTAAAGTTTCGTGCTCCAAATATGCAGGCTCTTGCAGGAACAACTATTGCCGCTCGATTATTATCTGGCGCTGGTTCGCTAAGACGTCTTGCAATTATGCCTTCTTCAACTATTCAACTTCTTGGTGCAGAAAAAGCATTGTTCCGTCATCTTCGCTCTGGTGCTAAAAGTCCAAAGCATGGTCATATTTTTAATCATCAATTAGTACAACACGCAAAACGCGCTGACGCTGGAAAAGTTGCTCGAGGGTTGGCTGACAAACTTTCTCTTTGCGCAAAACTTGACTTTTTTAAAGGAGAATTCAAAGGCGATGAGTATAAAGAAGCATTGGAAAAAAAGTTTGGAGGAAATAACTAATGGAACCTGTAAAGAAATTTCCAAATGTATTTGTGGTTAATCCTTACAAGCGTTCTCGTTATTATACTCGTAGTTTAACTAAAGATACTTTTTTTGATGAGTATGTGCTTACTCGACCTGATGGTTTTTATCGAGAAGTCGATCCTAATAGAAGTAAACTTTTTGCAGGTATTGCAAAAGGTATTAGTCAAATTGGTTTTCGAGAAGATAGCACAGTATTATATCTTGGCGCAAGTCATGGTTATACTCCTAGTTTTGTTTCTGATATGATTTCAAAGGGAGTTATGTACGCGTTAGACTTTGCTCCTCGTGTTGTTCGAGATTTAGTATTTATGGCCGAGAAAAGAAAGAACATCGCGCCGATGCTTGCTGATGCAAAACAACCAGATACATATAAACAATTTCTTCCAAAAGATGGTGTTGATGTGGTGTACATGGATATTGCGCAGAGAAATCAAGTGGAAATTTTCACTAAAAATTGTCATGCCTTCCTTAAGCAAGGTGGTTTTGGTTTGCTTGCATTAAAAAGTAGAAGTATTGATGTCACAAAAAAGCCCGCAGTAATTTTTAAGGAAGTTCGTGCAGCTTTAGAGCAAGAATTTGTTGTTGTTGATTATCGAGAACTTTATCCTTTTGAAAAAGACCACGCTCTTTTCGTTGTTAAAAAACGTTAAGTTTTTTAGCTCGAAAATCTTTTGATTTTCGTTGTGAAGAAGAAATAAATTCTTATTTTTCCCTTTTTTGTTTCTACTACAAAATAGTTCTTTATAATGCGTTCAAATCTTGATTTGAATGCGTTGGCGCTCACCTATGCAAGAATGGTCTAGGAAACATTTATAAACTTCTTTTAAGAAAAGGACTTTGTGATACGTGGGAGAGTTATATGGTGAAAAAGAGGTTTCGTATTTCGTTGTTCTTGGTGCTTATGGTTAGTATTGTGCTTCTTTCTAGTATTGTGGTTGCCAAGCCTCCTTTAGAGCTAGATCGGGAATGTTTTGTTGCTGGTACTCAGATTCTTATGGCTGATAGTGTGAACAAGTCAATTGAAGAAATAGTAGTTGGTGATGAGGTAATAAGTCAAAGTGGCGAGAATTCTGTTGAGAGTCTGTATCATTACATATTGGGTGATCAACCGTTATATTCTATAAATGATGGCGAGCCTTTTGTTACTAAGCCTCATCCTTTTATGACGACTGAAGGTTGGAAGGCTATTAATGTTGAGGCCGCAAAGTGGTGGAATCCTCACTTAGAGA
>CAZSZY010000045.1:0-3107 GCA_964611285.1 uncultured Methanosarcinales archaeon | reverse complement strand
AGAAATAAACCTATTGCGGATCCTCCAACTAAGAGTTTTCCAGTCATTTCTGCGAATTCTCCTTTAAAAAGATGACCTACTGCTTGACCTAGACTTGTAAATGATGCTATTAATTCTTGTGCGACCATAAATAATTCCTCCTATGAGTAATACATACTTGTTTTCTTGGTGTTTTGTAATATAAAGGTTTCTGAAAGTTACGCCATTTAACAGTTAAGAATACAAGATTACAACTATTTAGTGAACAAAATAAACATATTTTCTCTTTCAGAGGCAAATCTTTAAGAAAAGAACTTCATTTACGCTTTTTATGGCTTTAAAACTTTTCTCCAATAGCGAGCAAATGGAGCAGCTTAATAATCAAATCAAGGATGCACAGCGAGATGTAAAGCATCTTTCTCGATATCATGCTGACCAGAAGGAAGAAATTGATAAATTAATCAAAGAAGTGAAGCAAATTGGAAAACTCCAAAAAGAACTCTTAACTAAGCTCGAAGAGTCAACCGAGCACTTAGCTATTGCTTCTAAAGATTTTGAAAAGGCAGCTATAGATGTGGCACTTATTCGTCCTGCTCTTGAAAAAAAGATGATGGATAATTTTTCAACTGCTATCGAGCAAGAACTTGCCAATACAACTAATAAAATTCATGCGCAAGCTGCAGGATTTGCTGCAACAAAAGATGTGTTCAAAGAACATGCAAGAACATCTAGCGAAACGCTTAAGGAAGTAAGTAAACTTCATGACGCTATTAAAAACATTAAAGCAGCAGACTTTGCATTAGAAATGCATGCAAAGCGTTTAGAAATTAATGATAAAGAAAAACTTCGTCTCATGGCTAAAGTTGATCAGTTAGAACATATGCTTGCTAAAATGAAAAGAGAGAAAAGATAATTATCTCTCGTATTTTTGTTCTTCTTTTGCAAGTTTCTTTATACTTACAAGAACTGAGCGATTACCATTCCAATCGAGTATTTCTTCTAGTACGTCAACGAGTGTATCTACAGGAATAATACGTACTTGCTTAAGTTTATCAGGTTCAATAACAATGTCTTGTAAATTGCTTCGTGGAACAATAACGTTCTTTATTCCTGCTTCAATTGCAGCATCCACTTTTGCTGTGACACCTCCAACAGGCAAGGTTCTTCCTCGAACACTCACACTTCCAGTAATTGCATAGTTTTGTTTAATAGGTATTTTTTTGAATGCTGAAATAATTGCTGTTGCAACTGCAAGACTAGCGCTATCTCCTTCTACACCTTCATAGGTTTGTAAGAATTGTACAAATACATCGTAGTTTTCTTTGAGATCTTTTCCAAAATAATGTTTTACAATTGCAGAAACATTTACAATTGCTTCTTTTGCTATCTCGCCTAGTTTTCCTGTCGCAACTATTTTAGATGTTTTTCCACCTCTAGTTACTACGGATTCTATTGGCAGTATAATTCCTGATAATGAACTTGGGTCGCCCATAACTGCAAGACCATTAACTCGCCCTACACGTCGACCTTCAGTTATAATAACATCATAGTCTTTTTTGTTTTCAATATACCTGTCTGCTACTTGTTGTTCTAAGCCACGTGCTAGTTTTTTTGCAGATTGTAAATGTCGTACTTCTACAAGTGGCGCTTTTTCTTCTTGCGCTAAATCTCCTGCGCTTCTAACTAGTCCACCAAGTTCTCTTAAACGTAGTGTTAAATGACCTTTTCTACTTGCTCGCCGTTTTGCTTCATCTACTATATAATCTATTGCTGGTTTTGAGAAGTGGGGAATTTTTCCATCCTTCCTAACTTCTTGTGCTACAAACTGAGCTAGCTTATATCTATTTTCAAGAGTATCTGGCATAATATCTTTCATATAAATTTCATAACCATATCCTCGAATTCTACTCCGAAGTGCAGGATGTAACTTTCGAAGACCATCGAAGTTTCCTGCAGCGATAAGAATAAACTTACAAGGTACGGGTTCTGTTCGCACCATAGCACCCGCGCTTCGTTCACTTTGTCCTGTAATAGAGAATTTTCCTTCTTGAACTGCTGTTAAGAGTTCTTGTTGTGATATTGGATGCAAAGTTGCTATCTCGTCAATAAAAAGTACACCCATGTGTGCTTTGTGTATCATTCCTGCAACGACTCGTTCGTGAGCCGGCGTTCCTAAACCACCTGATTGGAATGGGTCATGAAGTACATCACCAAGTAATGCTCCTGCGTGCGCACCTGTTGCGTCAAAAAATGGCGCACTTTTATTTTCATAGTTATCAACGATGAGACGTGGTGGCGCAATTTTTGAACCAGAGCGTTTTCCTAAGTTCATCATAAAAACAATTGCTACTAAGAATGCAATCCCTCCTAAAAATGTTGCTGCAAATAAAATGTTTGCTGCGAGCACACCATCAGTTTTAATGTAATGGTTTCGTACTATCCAAGGCGAGACTACTGCTAAGATTGCAAAGAGAAGAAAAATCATGTTTTGTCCTTTAAATGCACTATTACTTTCTGCTTTTGCTTTTGCAATAACTTCTCGTCCTTGTTTTGCAGGAAGTGTTCTAATAATTGGTTTGTTTTCATCATTTGGATTTTTAAATGAAAGAATATCCATGAGTTTTTCTTTTGGCAGAAGCTCCGCAAGTGCTAAACCGAGAAGAGACTTGCCTGTACCTGGCTCACCAATAAGTAAAACATGGCGTCGTTGCAGTGCTGCTTTTCGCATAACAGTTACTGCATGATCTTGACCAATCACTTGATCAATTAATTTATTTGAAATAGGAATATCTTTTGTTGAGTAAAACGAGGAGAAGTCTTTAGAAGTAACTACTGGCGCTATTTTCTTAGAAGCTTTGCGAATAGATTTCTTAACTACGTTCTGTACAGTTTTCTTAGTAGTCTTTTTCGCTTTCGCCTTTTTTGGTGTAGTTTGTTTTCTAGGCATACCTATAACTAGAAAGTTCTGCTTTATAAGCTTTATCTACTGAAGGTCGTAAACAAAAGGTGTAAACAAACAGGTGTGAAGAAAAAGAATTAATTCAAATCATACTCTTTTGCTAGTGTTAAGTACAATGCAACCCATATCATTCCTTCATCTGTACTAAAGACTGGACTTTTGTATGGTT
>CAZSZY010000044.1:0-3586 GCA_964611285.1 uncultured Methanosarcinales archaeon | reverse complement strand
TTGTATGATCGTTGACCATGCCGATTGCTTGCATATATGCATACATGATAGTTGAGCCAACAAAGTTCATGCCATGCTTTTTGAGATCTTTTGAGATGGTATCTGATAATTCTGTTTTTGCAGGAATCTTTGAGATATCTTTGAAATGATTGTTAATTGGCTTGTTGTTAACAAATTGCCAGATATATTTATCGAAGCTTCCAAATTCTTGTTGGATTTCTAGAAAGACTTTCGCATTACGAATTGCAGAATTAACTTTAAGTTTGTTTCTAATAATGCCAACGTTCTTTAGAAGTTCTGCAACTTTAGTTTTATCGTATTTAGCAACTTTTTTTGGATTGAACTTGTCGAATGCTTTTCTATAGTTTTCTCGTTTCTTAAGAACCGTGAGCCAAGAAAGACCTGCCTGCGCTCCTTCTAAGATAAGAAGCTCGAAAAGAATAGCGTCATCGTGTTTTGGTTTTCCCCACTCTTTGTCGTGATAATCTATGTAGATTTGATTTTGCGTACACCATTCACAACGTTGTTTATTCATATTATTTATGTAGTGTTCTTCTATATATAATGCTCTTTTTTAATCTAAGAATGTAATGCCTGCAAACTCGCCATCTTGTGTGTAGCGATCTGCTTCTTGAAAAGTAACTTCTGTTCCTTCCAGCAATGCTTTGCTAAACGAAGGAAAATCAGGATACATTTTCATCTTTTCTGTTTCTTCAAGTGTTACCCAAAGATTACTCCCTTCTCTAGTTTTTGCAATAAGATCACCTGAGATTTCTGTAGCAAGGAAGAAAAATCCAATAACGTGATGAGTAAGCTTGCCAGTTGGTTTGTCGTACGTTCTGTAATTAGTAATGTGTTTGAGCTCCATTTTCTTTGCAACTAAACCCGTTTCCTCTAAGAATTCTCGAGCAGCTTCTTCAGGGAGGAGACTGCCAAACTCCACTTTTCCACCAGGAACACCAACATAATCTAGAAAGGGTTGTTTTTCTCGTCGGTTAAGAAGAAGTTTTCCATCTTGAGAGCCAAGAACAAAAGTACAAACGATTGGTTTCTTAGTTTGCTTGATTTCTTGCCCATCAATAGAACTGACTAAGTGAATACCTTCAGGAGTGAGCTCGTAGATATCTGCTTCATCGCCTTTTTTAATGGTTTTCTTGATGATATTTTTTTCAACCAGTTTACCTAGGTGATAAGCGAATTTATTAGAAGGAACTTCGTCTCGAAGACGGTTATAGCTCATGCCTTTGTTGTACATTAGTTTTTTGAGGATTTGTTGTTCTATGTCCATGTTAAGACAAGAAAAGAGGTTCTTATATAAAAATACTAATGTCTAATTGGTTTGACAAAGGAAATCTTATTAAATGTCTTGCCATTTTACTTTTCTTGGGGGCGAGGGCGGTTATCGATGGTATTTCCAGAAAGAACAAAAAAAGATGGTTTTAATCAAAGTTTTCTGCTTACATTACAATATCAAGGACAGTCTTTTGAATCTTTAGATGAATTAGCTGAATTTGTGAAAAATGAACGAAGCAAACTTAACTTTTTTGATTTTGAACTTAGGAAAGTTGAATCTCTAAAAACAGTAACTCAAGTTTGGACACCATTTAGTTATATTATTTCAAAACAAGGCTCTAAAAGAATTAGTAATTATGAACGTATTGGATTCAAAGTTGACGAAGAAGATATTTTTAGAATCGGACCGCCTCATTTTGAATTCTCAACAGAAACTGCATGTGTTGGAACACGAGACGGCTATAGATTATATGAAAGTCCTGAAAAAAAATATCATCTGCTTACCTATTTAGATTAATTTCTTTTTTATTTTGTCATTTTGTAGTATGTATAGGAAGGCATTTAAACAGAACTTCTTTGTTTTTACTTATGGAATTTAATGCAGATGGTAGTTTGAAAATAGGTGGTATTGCTGGTAAGAAACGCGAAGAAGATGTATATAAGATGGAGAATACTCGTTGCGTTACCATAGTCAAAGAAGCAACAAAATCAACATCACCTAAACTATGCACTATTTCCATTACTGCTTCTCCTTTGATAGAACCAGATTTTATTGAACGAACTTATGGTTTTTTTGCTAAGCGTGTTGATTCCAATGTGAAGCTGGAAAAAATATCTGATAAAGAATATAGAGTTATTATTGGTGGTGGATTCTCTCGTTGTCGAGACTGTCAAACACTAATTACTTCTTTTAGAATGTATCTTGATGGTAATATAATTGAAAAGAAAGGAAGCTGTACCTTTAAGGGTTGGGCAACTTTTTGATTTGTTTAATCAATCCAAAGATTATGCTTTTCTACAGAATCCATTTCGTGAATAGGTGTTAAACTTCCTGATGTGTGGATTTCGTACAATGCTTTCGCCAGATATTTAGTGGTGTTTAATTCAACGTACCAAGGCTTATTTTTGAGTGTTCCATTATGAGGCACGGTATCTGTTGCAATAAGACGCTGGAAAGGATTATTTTTGTCGGCATACATGATGTCAAATCGTTCTATTGCTTTTCCTGTAAGTAACGCGTGAGCGCAGGCAACACTTACTTTTTTTACACTTTTTTCTTTAAGTAGGTCTATGACTTTGATAACACTTCCACCACTTGCTACAATATCATCAACAATAACTGCTTCTTCTTTACTAGGCAAACCCAATAATTTTAATTCATCAACTTGATGTTTTTTTTCATAGCTACGCCGCTTATATGCCATGAGTAAGGGTTTGTCCAAAGCTTTAGCGAGCTTTTGTGCACGCTTTGCAGCACCTACGTCTGGAGCAGTAATTTTTCCTTTCTCATCCATATTATCTTTAAGGAAATGATAGAGAAGGGGCGCTATATGTAAATGTTCTACACGTATTTCATTTGGATCAAAGAAACCAGTAATTTGGTCAGCATGTAAATCCATAGTAATGAGATTATCAACACCTGCTGTTGTCAGCATTTTTGCAAAGAGTTTTGCAGGGACACCATCTTTACCGTGTTGTTTGTCGCCCCGAGCATACGGAAAATATAATGATACAAGCGTTACGCTTCGTGCTTTTGCCCGACGAAGAGCATCAACAAAAATAAATGTCTCCATGACATTTTCACTAATAGTTAATCCTGTGGCAGTATTATAGTGGTTTTGAATTAAGAAAACATCTTTGTCTCTGACATTTTCTTTAGCATCTATCATAATGTCCATCTCACCATCATCAAATGCCATAATATTGGTTCTACCAATACGCGCACCATGTCTTCCAAGGTATTCTATTAGCTCAACTTCATTTCGCTCATGAACATTAAGTCGCTCTTTACCTTCAAGTTCTTTGGCTCGCTCTTTAGTTATTTCTTGTAGTTGTTTAACAAGCTCTTCTGCATATTTAAGACCGCTTCGACAAGCAAATAATTGAAATTTCCCCCTCATTAATGGCATGTATTTTCCCCTAATCAACATCTCGAAAGAACTATTATATTAAACCTCTTTTTTAACATATTTTCATAAATAATTTACTGCGCAATTTAAACAACTTTATATATTAACTTTCTTCTTTACATGTTATGAGATTTCCTTCAACAGATCAAGTCGGCAGAGCCGTT
>CAZSZY010000043.1:0-4417 GCA_964611285.1 uncultured Methanosarcinales archaeon | reverse complement strand
CAATTTATGGGGCGAATTCAAGCAAAGATTAGAGATATTGTTATGGATGATTTGTTCTGGGCTCTTATTACGCCTTCGCAAGCAGCACTTATGATGTATGGCATTCCTCCGACTACGCCTAAAGAAACGCCAATTGCTATGCGCGATATTTTGGTGAAGAAAGAAAAACTCCTTGAAGATAATTATGTAAAAACTCTTGAGCGTGTTTTGCAAGTAAGAAAAGAATTTGAACATGGTACTAAAAAAGAAGTTTCTGGTAAAGAAATGGATGAGCTGATTAAAGGTAGCGATGCGTTTTTGAAACGTCTTGAAAAACTCTTTAAAGAAATTGAGGGTCGAAAACAAGAAGAGCAAGTTTTAGACACGTATGAGTCCATGGTAACTGCAATGCGTGATGCGCTTCGTCTTGAAGGCATGGAAAAAGTTGACGAGAAGAAAATTCAAGAATTATTTGAAGAGCATGTTATTAAGAAAGGTTTCTTGCCTGAGAGTGTAAAGCGAAAAATCAATGAGATTTGTAAGGGCAAAAAAGATTACGATGCAAAGAAACTTTCTAAGCAAGAAGTTATTACTGTCATTAAAGATGGTCGAGAAGTTATGAATATGCTTATAGATCACATTCAACGAAAACGTGGTATTGAATTAGAAAAAACTAAACTTCGTGTAAAGTATGGTGATAAGTTCGGAGAGGTTATTGTGCTTGGACAAATGGTGTTTATCATTAAAGATTTAGAAAATGAAGACAGAACTGTTCTCAAAGCGAAAATGACTAAGATGGGTAAACTTCTGGACAAAGAAGAATTATCTTTAGATGCTTTTGAAGAAATATTGATGACAACAAAAGTGCCGCCAAAATTGCCAATGAAAGTAGCTCTGTTTGATGAGCTAAAACTCATTTTTGGCGAAGATATAGAAATAATTCTGGCGTAAAACTCTTTTTTAAGGGCTAAGACGCCCTTTTGATTTATCTTTCCAAACTCTTATAAACTAGTTTATCTACCTTTTCTCTAGGGGGATGAACATGGATGCAACTAATTTTTTACAAGTTTCTGAAGTAATGACTAGACGCCCAGTTGTTGTTGAAACTGGCAAAACGGTAACTGATGCTGCAGTTCTTATGAAGCGTTATAATGTGAGTAGTGTGCTTGTTATGGATGGTAAAAAAGTTATAGGTATTATTGCATCTGATGATATTGTCTTTCGAGTTACTGCTGAAAAAAAGTCTTCTGCAGAAACTATTATTGATGATGTGATGTCTACTAATATTGTTTCTATTCTTCCCACTGCAACGCTTGAGCGTGCCATGGAAGAACTCAACGCTAACGATATTCGTCAATTGCCTGTTATGCAGGAAGGGCAGCTTGTTGGTTTTATCACGCTTAAAGATATTATTCGAATAGAGCCTGCGTTAATGGATTTGATGGCTGAACGTGTTCGTAATGAAGAAGACATTCGACAAAAAAATATTCAAAAACTTGTGCGACAAGAAATTGTTGATGATGACTTATTTGATTAAATTATTGTATAATAAAGTTGATTGTATGAATAAACTTATATATGGATATTAATGAGTTTTAATTATGAAAAACAAAACCAAAATCATTATTGGTTGTTCTCTTCTCGTAATTGGTATCATTTTATTTTTTCAACTATTTTTCTATATTGGCTGGACAAAAATAACTGGTTGGTCTCTATTAATTTATCTTATTGGCGCGATCACAATTCTTGTCACAAAAAAGTATTTCATCGCAATTATTAGCTTAATTGGAGCTATCCTTCTGTTAAATTTAGTGTTAGGAATAGTGAATTTCCCTATTTGTAGCGAATCATCAGAAATTTATCAATGTGATTGTAGCGGACTTATTAAACAAGAACCCATTAATACTCCAGATCAATGTGTTGGTGAAAGAACTGCATGTTACAATTTTATAAATGGCTCTGCTAGAAGCAAATTCTATACACTTCAAAAGGAATTATCTCATAACAGTCAAGAATATGAAGATTCCATCGATCGATTAATAACAGAAATACCTTGTCCTTGAACTCTTGATTTTTTTAAGGAATTTAATTCTCTGTTCACTTCGTTTTTCATGACTGTTGTTTGAGATTTTTTTGCTTTTAGTTGTTATCCCTACGTAGTGTTGTGAATTCTTTAAAAACAAAACTCTCTTTATTTCTAGTATATGGTTAGTGAAAACTTTCACACATTGCTCTTAGCAGATTTGTTCACTCAGTTTGGTAGTGAGAAGTCTGGTTTAACAGAACAAGGTATAGAACGGCTTCGCCAAAAATACGGGTTTAATCAATTAACAGAAAAAAAATCCAAACCACTTTTTATTCGTTTTCTAGCTCAATTCAAAAACTTCTTTTCTTTACTTTTGTTATTCGGTGCAGCCCTTTCCTTTGTTGGTGAGTATTTCTCTCCGGGCGAAGGTAGTAAAGTTATTGGTTTTGTGCTTATTGCAGTAACCTTCATTAACGCAGCGTTTACCTTCTTTCAAGAATACAAGGCCGAGCAAGCGATGAAGAGTTTCAAAAACCTTTTGCCGCAAAAAATCATGGTGATGCGTGATGGAAAGCAAGAAGAAATAGAAAGTAAACTTATTGTGCCTGGGGATGTTGTTATTCTTCGTGAAGGGGATAAGGTTCCTGCTGACGGTCGACTTATTGAGTGTCATGTTCTGAAGGTTGATCATTCCATGTTAACTGGAGAATCCGAACCGCAACTGCGAAGTTTGGAGCAGACAAGTGATATCATGCTTAACTCTCGTAACATGGTTTTTTCTGGAACATTGGTTAATTCTGGTTCGGGAAGAATGTTAGTTGTTCGCACTGCTGATGATACTGAGATGGGAAAGATTGCAACGCTCACGCATAGCGTTGAGCAACATGACTCTAAGATTAAACGAGAACTTAATGAGTTTGTAAAAATTATTTCTAGTATTGCTATTGCTTTAGGCATAATCTTTTTTGCTATTGGTCATTTCATAGGTATTGAATTTTGGGGTAGTATTGTATTTAGTATTGGTATTATTGTTGCTAATGTTCCTGAAGGGTTATTGCCAACAGTAACGCTCACATTATCTCTTGCTGCAAAAAAAATGGCAAGGAATAATGCGCTTGTCAAAGACATAGAGTCTATTGAAACTATTGGAAGCGTGACAACTATTTGCACTGATAAAACGGGAACGCTTACACTTAATAAATTAAAAGTTGCATCGCTGTATTATGATGATCATATATATCGCTTTGAAGAAACGCACAAAGTGTTTTGTGATGAGAGTAATGTTGATTATTTACACGCTTCTAAAGATAAATTTTTTAATCGTTTATTAGATGCTGCCTTTTATTGTAATAATGCGATGATGACAAAAGCAGGGGCTAAAGGCGACCCGACAGAGATTGCATTAAAAGAAGCGGTTCTAACGCAGAAAACTCCTTTAGAAGAAATTCGTGAAGATGAAATTCCTTTTGACTCTGAAAAAAAATATATGATTACTGCAAATAAAATTGACGAGAATAGATTTGCATTCCTTAAAGGTTCTCCTGAAGTTATTCTTAGTAAATGTAAGTCTGCAGTAAAGAACGGCAAAATAACTACTTTATCTAAAGCATTAGAAAAGAATTTACTTGATCATAATCATAATTTAGCAAGTAGTGGTATGCGTGTGCTTGCCATGGCTTACAAAGATATTGGTAGTAAAGTTGTTGATAAGAATTCATTAGAAGATGATAATTATATTTATTTAGGTCTAGTTGCGATGCAAGATCCTCCTCGCGAAGAAGTGCATCATGCTGTAGAGCAATGTCACACTGCAGGTATTCGTATCATCGTTATTTCTGGTGATCAAGCAGCAACGGTTGAAGCTATTGCCCAGCAGACAGGAATAGTTGCTGAAGGAAAATCTTATCACGTTTTTGAAAGTTCTGATTTACAAAAGATGTCTGATGAGCAGCTCAAAAAAATACTTTCTAAAAAAGAACCAATTATTTTTGCGCGATCTTTACCAATTGATAAGCTTCGTGTGGTAAAAGCATTACAAGAATTAGGTGAAATTGTCGCTGTAACTGGTGATGGTGTTAATGATGCGCCTGCATTAAAACAAGCTGATGTCGGCGTTGCTATGGGCGTTTCAGGGACTGATGTGGCAAAAGATGCAGCAAACATTGTTCTTTTAGATGATAACTTCGCAACGATTGTTAAAGGAATTAAAACAGGTAGAACAGTGTTTGATAACGTAAAAAAGTTCATCCTCTATATATTGACCAGCAATATTCCTGAGCTCTTACCATTCCTCTTTTTCGTGCTTCTTGGTTGGCCTCTCGCTCTTCCTATTCTTCTTATCTTAGCTATTGATGTCTTTACTGATATTCTGCCAGCTATTGCGCTTGGTATGGAAAAGCCCGATGATGATGT
>CAZSZY010000042.1:0-4470 GCA_964611285.1 uncultured Methanosarcinales archaeon | reverse complement strand
CAGTGCTTGTGACTAAAACAATCTTATTATCTTTTAAGTTACTCAATTCAATTAAATTTTTAACATATTGTAAAGAATTCTGCCAAGAGTTAAACTCTGAATCAGCTACATCTCTGCCAAAATAATTATTAAAATTAGCTCTCATAATACTCGTTATTTGATTTGTAAGAACATCATTACAAAATTTATCTGTAGTACCATCATAAATTATTGTTTTGCTTAACATGTTCAATACTCAGTATACTTCTTATTAGAACCTTTCGCTAAATCCAAAGGATATTTCTTCTCGTTCTTTTCTACCTTCTTGGCAATAACATCGCTAAGATCAATATCATATAATTGAGCAAAACGAAGTAAAAAATAAAGAGTATCAGCTAATTCTTCTTCAATATCATTTCTACGAGAAGAGTCATTGAGCAAATCATTCATTTGTTCTTTAGACTTGAATCTAAAAATATCTAGTAGTTCAGCAGCTTCAGTAACAACACCTATGGCAAGTTCCTTAGGGTCATGAAATTGATCCCAATTCCTATCTTCACAGAATTTCTGAACAATTGACTTTAATTCCGAAATTGTTGTTTTATTATCGACCATATTTTATACATCATTATTTATCACCATATCTATTATAAACTTTACTTTGTATTCAATCAATCCAAAACAAACATTTAAATATAAGTTCTTCTTATATAATATAAGTTTAAATGATACAGGATACTACGAGAACAAATATAGATGATTTTGACAGAAAAATCATGCAACTCAGAGCAATGGGCTACGAACAAACAGAGATAGCCCAACAATTAGGAGTCACACAATCAGCAATATCTCAAAGAATCAGAAAAATAAGAACTGAAAGCGATCAAACAAATAAGGGAGACTTTGAAAAAGCATTTTGGGGTTTATTATTAGGAGTTGGTGCAGCATATTTACTAAAAGAGATATTCAAGAAGAAATAAAAGGCAATAAGAATGAATTTTGAAATTGACGTGAGTGGTGAAGATATTTTTAATGAAGACTATGTTATTTGCATAGCAAGTGAAGATAATAACATTAAAGGATTCAAAATGACACGTCAACTCATAAACACATTAAATTCTCGTTATGGCCAAAATCTTTACAGATACAAAAAATCAAAGAAAGGAAGAACTAACCTAAAAATAAGACTCTACTGCATCACAATTTACCATCTTTTCAAGTCTTTAAAAATTCAACAACCCATTAAACTAACTATTTGTAGAGACTTCAATGGCAAAGAACAAGAAATTAAAGACCAAATAAAATACTTTCTTATAAAAAACCTAAACATAGACGTTGAAGAAATTAATTTTGCTAAACTAGCCTCAAACTCTCTTGCAGATCATTACGCATACCTTATGAGAAGAGATACAAAAAACAAAATAAAAACTTATGTAAACATTACAGTAAGGCAATTTGAAGAGTTTTTAGAATAAAAATGTACCAATGGACACTACGAGAGTGCCGCAACCCTGGTTAGCCCTTCAGGACTTAAACCAGACGAACGCCCCAGCTGTTGGTACAGGGTTAAAAATGCTAAGAGGTTATATAAAGTTTTTTATCCAGGCACGAAAAACTAAACTATTTAAGCAAAAATTTATTATATATATAAATGCCTTTATTAAAATGCAAAATTTTATTAAAAATATAACAAAAATAGGACTAAAAAATGATAAACCCTACACTCACTAAATCACTCTATGTTACTGGCGTCTTTTGCCCGAAGCTGTTCTGGACGAAGCTTAATCGGCCTAAGTCACTGCCTGAGGTAGGTATTGATGCGCAGGCAAGGATGAATGAAGGGCAGGAAGTTGGGAAACTAGCTACTACTTTATGGCCTGGCGGAGTTTCTGTTGAAGATTGGGATAAAGATATATGCGTAGCAAAAACTAATGCTGCTCGCTCTGTCCCCCCTGAAGAAAGAATTCCACTCTATGAAGCGGGCTTTCGAGCAACTATTGAAGGAACTAATTGTTACGCGCGGGTCGACGTGCTTGTTCCTGTAGGAAAAGATAGTTGGAACTTATTTGAAGTTAAGTCTGGTAGCAGCGTGAAAGATGAACATAAACACGACGTTGCGTTTCAAATAAAAGTCTTAGAAGCAAACGGCATCAACATCCATCAAAGCCACATCGTACACATTAACTCTGACTACATTCGTGGAGAACACATCGATGTAAAAGAATTTCTCACAATCGCAGACATGACAGACCTTATCGCAACAGAACTTGATGACGCTGAACATTTCATTCCATTCCTTAACGAACTAGCAGCAAAAGAGCAAGCGCCAGAAACTATTTGTGAAGGACCTAAAGACTGCGACGCATGTAGTAAATTACTACCACCACACTCCGTCTTTGAACTTGCAGGCATAAGAAAGAAAAAAGCAAAAGCAATATGGTCAACAGGACATAAACTTATAGAAAACTTACCAAGGGAAACAAAACTTTCTAGAAAACAAGCAATACAAAGCGTTGCGGTAATGACTAACCAACCTCATATTCATAGAGAACCCATTAAAGAATTTATTGAAACAATAACCTACCCTATATATCATTTAGACTTTGAAACTTTTAACACGGGAATACCAAAATACAAAGGAACAAAACCATACCAACAAATTGTATTCCAATACTCATTACATATAGAAGAACCAACTGGAGAGCTTAAACACGTAGAATTCTTAGCCGAACCAGAACTTGATCCAAGACCAGCATTCCTTGCAAGTCTAAAAGCTGCACTCAGCAATACCTCAGGAACCATTTTAGTCTTTAACGCAGGATTTGAAGTACCTAGAATGAAAGAACTCATGAGAGACTTTCCAGAACACGAACAATGGCTAACCGAAGCCATTTCCAAAGTAAAAGATTTAGCCGAACCATTCAAAAGCTTTGCATACTACCACCCTGACCAACACGGCAAATATTCTATTAAATCAATTCTACCCGTGCTCACGCCTACAAGCTATGACGGTTTAGATATTGCAGGCGGAGGCGTAGCCAGCGCAAGCTTTCTTGCCTTAGAAAACGCCTCAGAGACTGACGCAAAAGACATCAGAACAGCATTGTTAGCATACTGCAAACAAGACACACAGTCAATGATAGACGTTCTAAAGGCATTAAAAGAGCTTTAGTTAATTGTGGCGAATTAGCCATAATTAGGATTTCTTGTACTTCATTTTCTTCTCATAATCTTTATGAGAAAATACATCTAAAACTAAAGCAATAATCTCTATTCGTTCATTTCGAATAGAATATAACAAACGCCAAGCACCAGGCAAATCAATCTTCCATAAATTAGTTATTTTATACTCGAGAACATATTTCTTAGGAATCTTCTTTTTTGCAATACTTGTGCCAAGAAAAGGATTACCTCTTAGCAATACTAATTTCTGCTCAATTGCAGTTAACAAAACTCGTTGTTGTTTTCGTTTTTGTGCTTCTTTAGCTAAGAAAACCAACATTTTATTGGCATCTTCCGAATACAATACAGTAACATTCATAATAGAAAATGAATAATCATTATTTATGTACACTACTACGCAATTTCTGAAAATAATCCGGAGTCATTTCTACATACTTTTCTCTTAACAAAGCAAGAGTTGCTTCAGGATTCCAAGTCCATAAAATTTTATCTTGAAAAATAACTATTTTTCCACTAGATTGCAAGTACTCAAGAATAACATTAAGCGTCTGATGCATTACTTTCTTAGGAAGTTTTCGCTTTAAATCTTCTTTAGACTCGACAAATTGTGCATCTTCTAAAAGATGCTCAACCATGAGAACAGTCTTTAAACTCGGGTAGTGCAATACAGTTTCCATATAAATCTATATAAAGATGTATATAAGTTTATATAAAGGTTTCTAAAATTAGCTCAATAACACTGCACTTTCTCGCGTGACGAGTTTAAACTCTTGCAAACGAATTCTAAAAATAAAAGCACCATAACCAACGATACGTTTATTCCTGAACGGATTCTGTCTAACAAGCAATAATTTCTTTTCAAGAAGTAATTTGGATTCTTTTAAAAGACGTTCTACTTGCTTGAGAAACAATTTTGAAGGCAATAATTCAAAATTATTCTTTAAGTTTTTTGAATAAGTCTTCTTCCGTGCCATAGTCATTTGCTTTATCCATTGCAACAACTAACTTTTTAACCAAAAAAAGCTCCTTAGAAGACAACATTGCTTCACCAAATACTTTCTCGCGTACCGTTTCACGAATAAACTCTTGCACACTACTAAAACCAAGACTACTTGCTTGATCTTGCGCTTTGTCCAAAAGCTCGTCAGACATCCGTACATTTACTTGCGAGTTCATAGTATCTATTGGTATCTTTTGATATATTTAAACGTTGTTATTTTTGTTGCAATACAACATATACTAAGAATTGTTGCTTAAAAGCCATTTCTACTCTTTTTCCGAAGGATTTTCGAAACGTTTATATACAAT
>CAZSZY010000041.1:0-5066 GCA_964611285.1 uncultured Methanosarcinales archaeon | reverse complement strand
TTAAACCAGTTTTTGTAATTCAGAAATAGCTTTATCAATATTATCGTTGCAAACTTCACCGCTATATGTTTTACTTTCTAATGCGTGTTTGTATTGGTGGTCATAGTAGTCTTCAAGAAGAATTTGTGATACTTCTTCGTATCGTTTTTCATCAACAAGAACACAGAGTTCTTCCACACGTTTATTGGTTAAATAAACATTTAGCTTCATAATAATTTGCTTAATTTTTTCATCTTCATCATAAGTAAAATAATCTTGTACAATTCGTTTGCTTCTTGTTTTTATACTTGCGGTGATTCTAATGGTTTGAGATTTTTGCATTTGTTCATATAATTTATCAGGAACAAATAAATCACCAACTTTTTTCGCTTCTCCTTCTATAAATACTACTTTTTCATTTTTAAGTTCTTGTAGTTTTTTCCAAAGTCTGCTTTCAAACATTTTTTGACTAACAGGCTTTAAACCGAGCGCTCCAAATAATGAGCTTCTATGTTTTGCAAAACCTTCTAGATCGATTGATGGATTTAATTTCTTAATCAAGTCTGTTTTCCCGCATCCTGCAAGTCCTTGTAGAACAATAAGTTTGAATGGAGATTCATAGCTTTTTAATTCTTCTCGAACATGTGCTCGAAATTCTTTATAGCCACCAATTAATTGTTGCGTGTTTCGTCCAATATCAGTAACTAATTCTGCTATTGCTTTTGAGCGCATGCCTCCTCGCCAACAATACACAATTATTTTTTTCTCAGCGGGTAGTTGCTTAAATTGTTCTATGAACGCGGTTATTTTACTATTGTAGATGCCAAATCCTTTTTGGTATGCTTCTACTGCGTTTTGTTTATAGAGTGTGCCAACTATTGCTCGTTCTTCATTAGAAAAGATAGGAATGTTAATTGAACCGGGAATATTGTCTTCTGCAAATTCTTTAGGGCTTCTTGTATCTACAAAGACAGCACTCTTATCAAGCATCTTTAGCGCATCTTGTATTTCAATAGTTTTGACCATAATCTGTAATGTTGTTAGCCGAATATGCTTTATAAAATCTATTGATTAAAGCCCTTTTAAGCCCTTCAGACCCCCAATATTTATAAATTCAATCCTCTTTTTCAACACTTATGGCAGAAGAAAATAGACTTATGCAAGAACGAATCAGGAAATTAAACGAGCTTCGCGAAGCTGGCGTTGAGCCGTATCCGCACATCTTCAAACCAACGAAGAAATCTGTTGCAATTAAAGAAGAACATAAAGACCTCGCTCCTGAATCTAAAACTTCTGCCAAAGAAAAGATTGCAGGTCGTGTTGTCTTACTAAGAAACATGGGAAAAGCAACTTTCCTAACACTCCAAGATCAAGATGGTCGAATCCAAGCTTACATTCGAAAAGACGATGTTGGTGATGACAATTATAAAATCATAAAAAAATTAGACTTAGGAGATATTCTTGGTGTTGAAGGAGAAGTCTTCACAACTAGAACAGGAGAAATAAGCATCTATGCAAGTAAAGTTATCATGCTTTGTAAAGCAATTGAGTCTCTTCCTGAAAAACATCACGGTCTAAAAGATACTGAACTAAAATACAGAAAGCGTCATCTTGACTTAATAACTAATCCTGAAAGTAAAGAAGTGTTTGTGAAAAGAATTAAGATTATGCAGGCAATTCGAGAATTTATGTTTGAGCGAGAGTTCTTAGAAGTTGAAACACCAGTTCTTCAAACACAATATGGTGGTGCAGCTGCAAAACCTTTCAAAACTCATCATAACGAACTTGATATGGATATGTATTTGAGAATTAGTCCAGAACTATTCCTGAAAAGATTAACGATTGGTGGTTTTGACAAAGTCTTTGATATTAACAAAAACTTTCGTAACGAAAGTATTGACACAACACATAATCCAGAGTTTACTATGCTTGAAGCATATCAAGCGTATGCAGATTATAACGACATGATGGAATTAATGGAGTCTATGTATGACTTTGTTGCAAAAAAAGTTCTAGGAACAACCAAAGTGACATTCAAAGGTCAAGAAGTTGATGTTGCAAAACCTTGGACTAGAGTCAAAATGCTTGATGCAATTAAAGAACATACAAAGATTGATGCAAGTACTATGTCAGAAAATGATTTGCAAGACGTTATTGACAAAAACCTTATTGACTTTGATAAAGAAAAGAATTGGGGCAACATGGTTCTTGCTATCTTTGAGCATTTCTGCGAAGATAAATACATCAACCCAACATTTATTATTGACCATCCTCGAGAATCAACTCCTCTTTGTAAGAAACTGCGAACTGGTGATGAGCGTTTAATTGAGCGGTTTGAACCATTTTGTATGGGTATGGAATTGGGAAATGCGTATAGTGAACTAAATGATCCTGTAGAACAGCGAAGACTTTTGGAAGATCAACAACGTCAATTAAATGCTGGTGATGAAGAAGCCAATCCTTTGGATGAAGAATTCATTAGCGCTATTGAAACGGGCATGCCTCCAACAGGCGGTATTGGTATTGGAATAGACCGAATGGTTATGATACTTCTTGGTCAAGAATCAATTAGGGACATTATCTTTTTCCCAACCATGAAGCCAGAAGTTGAAGAAGAGAAGAAATGATTTTTTTACTTTTTTTAAAGTGATTCCTATTCACTTTTTTCCTTGACGCCATAATAGTTCAAAGAATTTTCTATATGAATCCGCTACATGTTTATCTTTAATGAGTGTAACGATTGGTTTTTCTACCCAGACAAATATTGCGGTGGTGTTTCCCCAGATGAGTGTTTCTGTTTTGGATGCAAATTCGGTTGTAGTGTAACGCAGTTCTATCGGCGCGTTTTTCATTTGCTTTCCCCATTCTCGTAGTGTGTCGTTGAATAATAACTTTCCTTTGAATCCTTGTTCTTTTTGTTTTACGTGAAAGTTATGCCAGTATGTTTCTCCCATTATGTTAACTGATTCGCTTGGCCCTCCGAATCCTATGTACTCTTTGTTTTCTTTGAATAATTCTCTAAAAACTTGTTTAACGCCAGAGATTCCTCGAAACATCATTGCTTCTTGCTGGGTGGGTTGTATTTTTGCTGCGAGTTCTATTTGTTTAGCGAGTTCACGTGCAGTTTCTTTTTGTGTTTTGATTTGTTCTTCTTTTTGTTCTATAAATTCTATGAGTTGTTCTGCCGGTTCAACAATATATATTCTTCTTGCACTTTCTGTGATATAGCTAACAAGTCCTTTTTCTATGAGTTTGTCAAGGTTATCGTAGATAATATTTTTGTGAAATCCCGTGTCTTTGATGATTTGTTTGGCATCTGCTTTTCCGTATTTGAGTAACGAAAGATATACTTTTGCTTCGTTTTTGTTAAATCCTAATTCTATAAATTCTTCAAATTTCATAGTAGTCATATACTATGACAACCACTACTTAAGTATCGCTGACCACTACTAAGTAGTAAAGAGGCGATATATTATGAGTAAAAAATTATCCAATGAAAATCAATACAATAACTTTGCAAGCGAATTTTCAGATAAGGACACTGTGTTTCCCGACATAACGCGAGACATTTTATACGATGAAGTAAATCACTTATCTTTAGATGGTAAATTTGTTTTAGATGCGGGTTGCGGTTATGGAAAAGACCTAGCTTATTTTGCAGCAAAAAAAGCAATTGTTTTTGGTATTGACAGTTCTTCAGAAATGATTACTTTAGCAAAAGAATCCTGTCCAAGCGCAGCATATATTTGCGATACTATTGAGCAACCTTTTTTTACTGACAAAAAGTTTGATTTGATTACAAGTCGCTATGCTCTACAACATGCTCAGAATATTGGTGCTGTACTTAATAATATGAAAGCAGTCTTACAAAAAGGTGGCGAGTTGGTTTTTTTCGCAACACATCCGTTTCGCCAATACTTTGAAAAGGAAAAAAAAGATTATTGGCATCAAGAGGTTGTCACTTCGCACATTTTTGGTAAACAACTAACTGTTCAAGAACCTTCGCACACACTTGATGAATATTTCAACGAAGATTTTCTTAAAGGAATGTCTTTAAAGAAAATGAAAGAAGTATTTGATCCTGCAGCAGAAGCAATTCCTCATTACGGGAAGTATCCTTCGGTTCTATTACTTCACTATAAAAAAGAAGATTAACTTTTTATTTTACTTTTTTTCTATTCTTGTTGCTAAGAATTCTTGTACTTCGCTTTCTGGAACAAAGAGAACTGCATTTTTCCAATTACGTGTTCCTTCTTGAAGGAGGCCTTTGTAAAAATTGCTTTCTTCATAAACATTTTCTAATGCAGGATTGTTATCGCGATGCGCTTCTAAGAATGTTCCTTTGTCATCAAATCCCATGTGATAATTCTCGTGTACAGTAACAATTTTAGGCGTGCTTTTAATGAATTCTCGTGTTGCTGGTTCTTGTAAGTCTTCATCAGTGATGATATAATCAATGGGCGCGTAGTACGTTCCGCTTTTAATTTCTGAAAGGCTAAGTTTTGTTAATCCGCCTCGTCTTGAACCATCAGGATATCGTTCTTCTCGTTTTTCACTTTTTGTGTTCTGAGCAACAAAAATTGTGGCGTAACCGTTGTTGTGCAGATAGTTAGCAAAAACTTTTGGGAATTCTGTAAGCTCGTATTTCCCTTCAGCATAATAATTATACATGTGTTGATACATGGTGTCTCTATGTGTTTTTGCAAGTGCGTCTAGAACGTAAAGCGTGCAATCTTCGTCTTTGAGATTAAAATTATTTAAAATAGGATAATAAAATTTACTTTTGGGATTTTTTGCTTGTTTTCCTGCATGAGAGAATTGAGGAAGTAATTTGAATTCTAGGTTTCTTTTGTTTATACTGTCAGTATTAAGTGAGTCCCTGATGGTAATAACGTCTAAGAAGTTGTTAACAAGAATTTTTTTCTCGTAATCTTGTTTTGATTCTGCGCTGTCAATGGCTCGTTTTAGATATTCTGCAGTTAAGTCAGGTCTAATAAATTTTGCATATACAGTATCGCCTGTTGGTGTTTTAAAGGGATTTTGAGAAAATGTTTCAATTTTGGGTTCTGGAAGAGTAATTGCCTCTG
>CAZSZY010000040.1:0-5124 GCA_964611285.1 uncultured Methanosarcinales archaeon | reverse complement strand
ATGATACAGATGAAATTGAATGTATGATGACATCTGAAGGAGCAGAAGTACGTTTGTTACAACTTGCGAAATCCATTGAGCGAAATATTTTAATGGGTGAAGAAATACTAGATGCAGCTAATTTTACAGAAAATGTAACTACTGCGCTTAATGAACAATTAAATGTTCTTAAAGGTTTACTAGTGGATGTTAAAGCAATAGATTTAGAAAGAACACCATCTGAATTGGCCGAAGCATTTGTTGAAATTAAAAAAGAAGCAATTGATGCAGCTAAAGAGTTTAGGGATTTAGCAAGAGGAACATTAGGTGAAATGCGAGAAGAACAAGTTCGAGAAATAGTTCACGAAAGATCTCAAGAGCGAGTTGAAGAACTGAAACAACAAATTCGAGAGCGAAAGAACGGATACAATGCTTGGCAAATAAAAACTCTTTATCAGCGAATGGGCTTGGCCGAAAGTGATGTTGATGAAGAACTTATAGGACGAATTCGATCAGGAGATGCTGATTGGAAAGAAGTGTCTAAAAAACTTCAAGAACGAATAAAAAACATGCGTCAAGAACAAAAAGAAGACTTAGCTTTGCAACTTAAAGAAAATGCAATTAAGAAACGAATTTTTGCACACGATATAACGGGTCACAACGGTCTTAGTAATGGTGTAAATCTTCTAGATGAAAGTGGAACTGGCGTTGGACAAAACAATGTTGGACGGGGTAACTAAGAATGAAACTAGCAATACTAACGATATTTTTGGTCCTTGTAGTAACATTGGTAGGTTGTACATCCAGTGATGCATATGAAAAATCTCAACTTGTAGATACAGATGGTGTATCAGCAGATGTAATCGCTCAACCAGAAAACGTGATTTTAGAAGAAGCGGAAGCAGGTTTTATTGCTGAAGATGACTTCATAGAAATCGGTGAAATGATTTAAGGCATTATGCCTTATTTTTTCTTTTTCTTTTTTGTTGTTTTTTTTACTACTTTTTTCTTAGGACTTGATTTTTTAGCAGGTTTCTTTCTTACATGATGTATGATTATTTTCTTCTTATTAGGTTTCTGCTTAGATTTCTTGTTTTTAATTAAGGACATTTTCTTCTTCTTTTTTTTGATATCTTTCATAACACTTTTCTTTTCTTTTGCAATTTCTTTAGCGATGAGTTTTCTTTCTCTTGCTATCTCTTTAGCTATGATTTTTAGATCTCTTTTTAGTTCCTTAATTACATTCTTTGAAATCTTTTTTGTTTTCTTTTGTAATTTCTTGTTTGCTTCTCTTACTTCGAAAGGGATGTCTTTAACTATTTCTTTAACTTTTTCTTCTGTAATAATGGTTGTTCTAACAGTTCTTCTCAGGATTTTATTAAACAGTTTTCTGTTCTTTGCTCTTCGTATTTTTTGTCTATGTAGACGTTCTGCCTTTAGTTTAGCAGCAATCTTTCTATCTTTTTTTAGTTGTTCTTTGTACTTTTTTGTAAGTTGCACATCAATTTTTTTTGGTTTTGCCTTTTTTTGTTTAGCTTTGCCCTTACTTCTTTTTGGAATAATAAAAGAAGGCATTTTTGGAATATAAGTCTCTTTTATTGATTTTCTTGAAGATTTTCTTTGGAATGGATTTTTTCTTTTTTTGAACTTGAATTTATGATCTTTAGGAGGTAGAATAAACAAGATGCTTGTATTCTTTTTGTAATGTCTATATCTTCTGTCATTACCAAAGCGAGCATCAGCACTTTTCTCAAGACCAGGAACACCTGAGTAATATAATAAGAGTAATGCGATAAATACTGGACTGATTAATGCGATAAGAATATTATAACCTGATAGTGCAGAGACTGCATAAATGTAAATCCCAAACCAACAAAGAATTTCACCGAAATAATTAGGGTGGCGAGAGTATTTCCAAAGGCCTGTATCAATCCATTTATTTGCGTTTAATTTGTCGATTTTGAATACGAACTTTTGATGATCTGCAACAGTTTCAATTACAAGACCCTTTAGCCAAATAATAAGACCCAGAACTGTTAAAAAAGTAAATTTTGCTGGGGCATCAAAATAAAATGCTGCAGGAATTATAATTATCCAAATAGTTACGCCCTGAAGGAGCCAAAAACCCATAAACCGAAAGAAATTTTCTCGAATACCATCAAATCGAGCATCTCGACCCATATGATGAATTCTTCTAAATAAATACGAACCAAGACGAATAGCCCACAATGTAATCATGATAAAAAGAACGAGTTTTCCTCCTGAGAACTTGTTAAATATGAATAATAATAATGCTAGAATAATAAATGTTAATGCGTACGAAAGATCAGTAAGTTTATCAGTTTTATAGCCGTATGCGGGAATAAATAATATGAGTTGAATGAGCACTGCTAAGAATAGTGCTATACCTATTATTGCCATTATTCTCTTTTATATATAAAGACCTATTTAAATATTTCTTATAAATAGAGTGAAAAACTGGTTGTGTGTATGAAATGCACTGTACCTCTGGAGTAAAGACTACTTGTGCTGGTGATAACTTTAAATATGAGGACTTATGCACATATTAATTACATGGCAGATTACACGTACATAGAAACTCCAGAAGGATTAAAAAATGCTTGTGAAATCTGGAAAGAAGAAGAAACTCTTGCAATTGATATTGAATGCGAAAACAATCTCCATCATTATGGTACTTTTATTACCTTAATTCAACTTTCTACAACAAAAGGACATTGGATAATTGATGTACTTTCATTAAAAAATATCAATCCTCTAAAGGGTCTCATGGAAAATCCAAAAATCCAAAAACTATTTCATGATGTAAGTTTTGATTTAAGAATTCTTAATTTTCAATTTGGTTGCAGACCAAAAAATGTTTTTGATACGCAGATTGCAGCAACATTTCTTAACAAAAAAGATATCGGCTTAAAAAATCTGCTTGATGAATATTTTCATGTCACCAAAGAAAAAAAATATCAAATGGCTGACTGGACAAAAAGACCTTTATCGCCGGATATGCTACTCTATGCGCTTCATGATACAGCACATCTTATTCATCTTAGAAATATTCTTCGAAAAGACTTACGCGCTGCAGGAAAATACGAATGGTTCTGCGAAGAGATGGATCATATTGAATCTTTAGAAATGGAACATAAAGAAAACACGTACCAAGACATGAAGGGCTATGTGTTTTTAACAGACACTCAACGCTCTATTTTAAAGGTGATTTTTGAACTTCGAGAAAAATACGCTCAGAAAGTAAATATGCCAAATTATTTTGTGATGAACAACAAAAAAATTCTTGAGTTAGTAGCGCATCCTCCAAGAACATTAGGTGGCTGGGAACGTTTACAAGGAACACATCCTATTATTCGCTCACGAGCAAAATCATTTTTTTCAGCAGTAGAAAAAGCAAAACAACAAAAAATATCTTTACCACCAAACAACCATAAACGATTTACGCCCGAGCAACGACAAGCATTAGCAAAATTACATAGAGTAAGAGAACACGTAGCAGGAAAAGTAGATTTACAAAAACATCTTGTTATGAGTAAAGAACAAATGCAACAAATAATTGTTTCTAATTCTCTTGACGGACTTCGTTCTTGGCAGCAGAAACTTCTGAAGAAGTATGATTCTGATATAGCTTAAGTGCTTCCTTAAAATTATTTGCAATAAAATTATCTAGAATGAATGAGTTAAGAACCATTATCTCAGGAACTGTTCTAATAATTGTGCTTTCATTGTATGCAGGACCAAAAAGATCACCAATAGGTATATCTTCTTCTGTTCGAGGTTTATTCACTTCTTGTTGAATATAGTTGATGAAATTATTAATGCGCTCGTTACACGCAAACATTTTTTCAGTTCTTACTACTTGCGGAAACTGATTTTCAAGTACTAGCTCATATACTGCACCAACAAATTTTTGTTGTATGAAGATTGGTTTGTAACTTTCTGTATAGCTAACAATGGGAAGAAAATTTCTAAAATGTATTCCTTTAGGAAACGGAATTTTTTCTTGTTTGTCAATAATATATTTTGCTTTCTCTTCAAACTCATCTTTATAATCTAAATTACTTGCTCTGCTAAAATAATGTGCAATCTCTTCTAAACTAATTGTAGAAGGAATATGATATTTAATAGAGCATTCTAAAGGTATGTTAAGAAACATTTCTTTTTGCTCTGGCGAGAGGTGGATAAAGTTTTCTAAAGAATCATTATCATTACGATGCTTATTTACATACTTTTTGAAATGATCAATATCAAATCCTAATGGTTTTGTTGTTCGCCTATTAAAATCAGCCATAAAAGAGCAAAATACGATTTCATTTAAAAAGAAACCCTTTTTTACTCATTATATTTATAAATAAAGCTTGTCTTGTGGGTTATTATGACTCCTAATGAGAAATACGAATTAATCACGCGAAACCTACAAGAAGTAGTTGGCGAAGATAAACTGAAAGAAATTTTGGCAAAGCGAGACCTCAAAGTGTATTGGGGAACAGCGCCAACAGGCAAACCTCACGTGGGCTATTTCATACCAATGTTTAAAATTCGAGACTTACTTAATGCAGGAAGTGAAGTTATTATTCTCTTTGCAGATATGCATGCGTTCTTAGATAATATGAAATCCTCTCTTGAGCAACTCGAGTATAGAACCAAATACTATGAATTTGCAATCAAAGAAATCCTTAAGTCCGTAGGTGCAGATATTACTAAATTAAAATTTGTTAAAGGAAGCGACTTTCAGTTTGCTAAAGACTATACTTTTGACATGTACAAATTAAGTTCCTTAGCAAGCACTCGAGATACAACTCGGGCAGGCGCTGAAGTTGTCAAACAAATTGAAACGCCAAAAATGAGCGGACTACTTTATCCTATCTTACAAGCACTTGATGAGATTTATTTGAAAGTTGATGCTCAGTTTGGTGGAACGGATCAAAGAAAAATATTCATGTTTGCACGAGAATTCTTACCACAAATTGGTCGCACAAAACAAATCCACTTAATGAATCCTATGATTGGAGGACTAAGTGAAGGTGGAAAGATGAGTAGTAGTGATGAGAATAGTAAGATAGATTTACTTGATGATGAAAAAACTGTTAAGAAAAAACTCAATAAAGGTTTTTGTGAAGTAGG
>CAZSZY010000039.1:1761-5362 GCA_964611285.1 uncultured Methanosarcinales archaeon | reverse complement strand
TTTTCTGAATCCTCGATTACACCATAGACATTTTCTCCGAATTCTTCATCGTATGCTGCATCATCCTTTGTTCCATAAAATTTTATTGCTCCAGACTCAAGAACAAAGTTTTCCTCATAAAAATAGTCAATTCCATCAAAACTAAAGATTAGAGGATTTGTAATAGGTTCAAACACATTATCAATATCTCCTAAAAGTAGACTATAGTGCGTAGAACCCCACAAAGTGTATACTTCAATAACCCCCTCTTGTTTTTCAGGAGGTATACTCATTTCAAATTCAGACATTCCTTGTTCCTCAAGAGCCCTAAAATATGCACCATAATTAAGCATCATACCAAATTCTTCGTCAAAATTATTGCCATTAAAAGAAACATATTCATTATAATCATTGCCTTTGCCGAAGTAATCATTTCCGTAAGCAGCTTCCAAAGAAATTTCTTCGTCTGTCGGGAAAAGAATCTTTACAAAGTCTGCTAACTCACCTGTAACTATAGTTTCATTACTAACATTAACACAAGCGCCATCTTCGCAACCGTTTGGACAAGTAATAGTTTTGAAACCTATGCATTCTTCAGTACAATTTTCTGCACAATAATATTCATGAAGAGTACTAGAGGAAGTACATTCGTCTGATTGAGTAGTATAACCCTCATTTTCTGTTGGGTCAGTTGCAGAACCATACACATAATAATTAATTCCACCATCTGTGTCAGAACATATATCTGGAACTTCAGACCCATTAGGTCCATTTGGATTTTCTGGGAAAACAATCCAACTACCTTCGATACAAACTGAATTTATTTCATCTAAATATATTTCTTCAGAATAACATTCGCCAGCATATTCACAATCATCATTATCTTCACAAACTTCAGTTAACGTTAACTGCGCATTAAATTGAATTACTTGCCACTTATCATCATGACAATCCCAATCTATAATATAACCATTATCACTTGGTATAGGAGTACAAGAATAAAATATGAAATAATTTTCTTTTTCAAAATCATCGTCTTCTGTTAATCCGAAGTCTTTTCGAGAAAATTCAAACTCTGCCATGGTTCCATCGTTAACCCAATTACCATATTCATCATGAGCAGAAAATTTAAACTGTTGCCATTCATTATCATTAATAGAATAATAACCATATCTGTAAACTATTTCATCATCACCAACTTCCAAGACAGCAATTTCTGAATAATCCTTGTTATTAAACTCAAAGTCGCCAGGAGTCATATCCCAATCAACTTTCGGTTGTATACCCCAATCTCCAACAGAAACACCAGTTGCTTGACCAGCAAAATTTCCCGCAGGTTCACCAGGATTATCAGGAGTATCTGGCAGAGAACCATAAGGATTTTCAGTAGTGCACGCAGAAAAAGCGAGCATAAAAACAACAAAAAGAGCTAAAAAGAGATATTTTTTCATTTTACTTGGACCTCATATAACCTCATATAACTTAATAAGTATGGTTATTAAGTAGAATCTAAGAAAAATACTATATAAAATTTACCCTCAATTTACCATTAAAAAGCTGTAACATAGCCGTTTAAAGCTAAATTAATAGTTTCTTGGTCGTAACCTTGTTGCAGAAGTACTTGCATCACTTGTTCTTTAGTTGTTCCTGCAACCCTGCAAGAATTAACATATTGAGCAAGTTCAGGAGCGACTTCGACTTTCTTGGATTCTTTAAGAAGGTGAAAGAAGTAAATTAAAAACACGATAAAGCCAATGAATTGTGAAATCATAAGCACAACAAATACAATTGCAAGTATTCCATAAAGTCTAACCTTCTTCATTAGACCTTCTAAATCAAACATGGACATAATTCCCTCTCCAGAAAAATCTTCTTCATCAAATGAGGAACCAACGCCAAAAGGATTATCAGGTAAATTGTTTAATAAATCATCAGGAAAACCAGAATCATTTACAGCAACATCTGTTTCATTTTCTTCTGAAGAATCATCATCAACACTGCCTGGCGTTGCAGGTGCACTATCAGGAACTGCAATAACTAAACTTGTTAAAAGTAGAATTAAAACTAAGAAAACTAACAAGACACCTCTTTTCATAGTTTATTTCTTAGTATGACGCTTAATAAAGCTTTCTCTTAAAACTAGAATAACCAGTCCTAAAGCAAGTCCTGCAAAAAACATGTAGAAGTCAACTGCTTGCAAGGAAGAAAGTATTATTAATTTTTTTGCTGGTGAAAAATAATTGTCTAAATCACTGAATGCAAGAGCGTATTCACTATATAAGAGCGCCGTAGAAGTATCTGATTCAACTAAGTTTGATGCGTATTCATAATAACTGTAACCTAGAATTGGAAAGGGATCTTGTGATGCAATAACTTCTTTTGCTCTGTTAAGTTTTGCCCACACCAAGGGCTCAGCATTTTCAGTAGTTAATGATATTGTTGAAAGATATGAATTTGCACTTGCTCTTGATTTTGTTGCTTTGAAAAGTGCTAGAGCATATTGTTCATTTCTAAAATAAACTTTTGCTTGATCTAGTTGCTCCTCAGTTCCTTCTAGAAAATAATCTGGGAGATATAATCGTAAATAACTTAGTCGACTTTCTACTTGTTGAAATTCTTGAAGTGCTGCTAAACGAAGTGATGCATCATCTATAATTAATGGATCACCTGGTAAATCAAAAAACTCACTCCATGCAACACTACTGTAATACCGCTCTATTGCTAAAGCTAATAATCGTGAAGAAACATTTGAGTCGTTTATTTCATCCATATATAATTGAGCTTCAAGTAAACGTTCTTTAACTATGAAATAAGTTTCTAAATCAGAGAAAACATTTAGTTTGCGAGCATCTATTGTTGTTTCTAAAGAATCTATAGATGTTTCCAGTCGTTTTTTATTTTCTAGTTTTACTTCCAAAGAAAGTTCTTTAACTAATAATTCTCGTAAGTTAATATTTGTTGAATAACAAAAAGATGCTCGTGCATAATAATCTTCGTTTGCAAAAGCAATTCTTGATTTATTAAGAAAATTCGTTACTAAATCATAAATAGAGTCATTCATTTGTTCTGTGGTTAATTCAGATTCTAATTCTGATGCCCTATCACAAAGAATTTGAGAAGTTATTTTCATTTGATTTTTATATTGTTCTTCCACTACAAATTCAGTGGAAGGAAAAACAAGTTCTTTTGTTGATGCTATTGCTAATGCTTCTTCTAATGTTAAAACAGGACGTATATCAATAGTTAAATCTTTTACATCATCAAAAGTGATAGTATAATTATCAGATGCATTTTCTGAGAAACTCAAAAGCGGAACTATTGCTAAATCATGATTTGTTAATTCTGCCGCAATAAGTTTTTCTTTTACGCTGCCTACTGAAGTTATTATTCCTCCAGAACTTATTGCTCCTGTCATTGCTATGCTGTCTTTTAGTTCTATATCTTCTAAAGCTGCTAGTGTTAGTAAAGCTGTTGCGCCGCCAGCACTAGGTCCTCCAATAACTGAAGAGTCTGCACGTATAGTATAAAAGAAGTCGTAGTCATTACAATTTTCTGTTGTGAATTCACAAGCGATTTCGTTTGCTAATCTTGTTGCTGCTTGCGTATCTAGTTTTGATAATGG
>CAZSZY010000039.1:0-1661 GCA_964611285.1 uncultured Methanosarcinales archaeon | reverse complement strand
TTTTTACCACGCGTGCGAACAATATCTAGTCGTTCTAAGACTTTTTGATAAGTTTCGCTTTGTTGATATCCTTCTAAAAAGAAAGAGAAGTATTGTTTTGCATGTACATAATGCGTACTTTCTAATGCTTGTTCAAGTAAATGCAAGTCAACTGCTTTGTCTTCTATTTTTTTTGAAAAGAAAGAAAGTCCAAAATCAATCATTATTAAGGTAGACTCTTTTGAAAGAAGAACGTTTGATGTTGTTAAGTCACCATGTAAGATATCATTATTATGTAATGTTGCAAGCCAGCTTCCTATTTGTTGAAAGTAAATCTTTGCTTGAGATAAATTTTCTTTTCCTTCACCATTAAGCCAGTCTTTAAGACGACCACCATCAACATATTCCATAACTAATGTGAACTTTTCATCGCTAGAAAATAATTCTGGAACACGCACGCCTAACTCTTTTGCTTTACATAAAACTTTTCGTTCTCTATTTGTTCGAGATAATCGTAACCCGTCGTCTACTTGCGGTAATCGATAAGATTTTGGAGTTCTATTCTTATGGACTTTCCCATTAATGAGTGTCAGTGTTGCTTCTGCTCCTTGCGAAATAATAGTCATACTAAAAGAGAAAGAAACGCATCATTAAAAAGGTTTCTCTAGAAAACTAAATCCTTTACTATGCGCATAACCTGTGGACAAATCCAAATACTCCGAAAACAAATAAGTAAAAGAATAATTTATCCCCATTTTCTCCAAATGAGCAACTCTACCATCAGTAGGAATGCCCATGTGACCCATGCGACTATGAATCAATGAAGGAGCTTCTTGAACAGCTCTGAATAATGCAAAAGTATGAGCTAGCGTTCCCAATCCATAACTTCGTTTAGTATAATTAATAGCTTCTCCTTTCGCTAGAGGTCTTGCTAAAGCAGTTGATAATGGTTCAAATCTATTCCATTGAAAATAATTTTCAAACTCATTCCAATCAAAATGCGCTTCACCTAATTTAATATCATCAAAATAACATTCCCAAGATGTTGGATCTTCTTTCATCCATTGCTTAAGAGAGAATCGTTCCTGAATTTCTCGAGGCGAAAGTTTGGAAATTATTTCTTGTAACATGAAACGCACCTAATAATGAAATCCTCTACTAATTGCAAAGTCTAATGATTTATTCAAGTAATATCTAAAGTCTGTTTCTTCAGGTCCCAAACTCATTTTAGCTAATTGAGCTAAACGTGCTGGTTTTGGATGGTCAGAACTTTTAATAGTTCCATATAATACAGAGGGTTCTTCCTTAAGAATTGCTAAAAGAGTTTCCACATGAGCTAAAACTCCAAAGCCAAAACTTTTTTCTTTTGTTATATCAAGATGTTTCAAGTTATCATAAGTAAGATAGGAAACAAAGTGTAAAGGGAAGATTTCACTCCATTGTAATTGATTTTGATTTGGAAAATGAAAAAGTTCCGTCATACCAAAATAATCATTATCAAATTTGACATCATAAGTAAATGTAGAACTAGGACGTTTAGAACTTGTCTCTAAAGAAAATCGCTTTTGAATCTCAGGACGTGTTAGCGTTACGAGTTCGTCAAGAAGTGGAAAAATAGTTGACAAATAATTCACCTATTCATCAATGGTGTTAAGAAGATCATCCATTTCGTATTTGGATAG
>CAZSZY010000038.1:0-5780 GCA_964611285.1 uncultured Methanosarcinales archaeon | reverse complement strand
AGAACAAGCATGGAAAACGCAATTAAATAATCAATTCGTTGAAGAACACATAATCAATGAAGATGAAAAACTAAACTTAGACATGAATGATAATGCGACAGTTCAAAGTGTAATAGAACAAAATCTTCAAAAAACAAAACAAATTGAAGCCGTAATTCAAGGACAAAAAAGTCTTCTGGGAATGTACACTCCTTTCAAATCAACAAAAAACACTCTTGGAGCAGACATCACTCTTCTTATAGATGAAAATAATTATTCAAATCCACAAATTGAAATATACAATGTTTTTGAAAGACTTACACACGAAATGGGACATTACGCAATGGACCTTAACAAAAATAAAACCTCAAGAAAAAATAAAAAAGAACTTGCATTTGCAGAATCTTTAGGAGTTATTAACGACGCATATAGAACAATTGCAAACATTGTACTTCAACAAGAAAACTCATTATACAAAGGACCGCTTTTTCTTCCAACAAGAAACAGCATTCTTCAAGGACAATTTAAAGAACTAGCAGAATTAACCTTAGATGCACATCTCGTAGGAAGAATATATGGAGATGCATTAAGAACAACTGCAGGAGCAGATCCCAAAGTATTAGCAAAAGAAAGAAACGACTATAAAGAAATTAGAAAACAAATACAAATTATCACTAATGAAACACCCGAATTCTTTAAACGAGACGAAAAAAGAACTGATAAATACACACTTACACAAAAAGAAGGATGGGCTATTTATTTTGCGAATAGAATTCTAGAACAATCAGTTGTTGAACAACTCATAAAAGAAGGAGCAACAGAAAAAGATGTTTCTTTAGAAAACAGAGCGAGCACATTTGCACAGACAGAATTAGGAAAACATCATATTGACAAAACACAACTTTGGCTAAATGCAAATAATAAAGAAGCAGAGCCATACAGAGAAGGTTTCAAAGCATATAACAAACTTTCTTTAAAAGATGCTGTAAAGCAAATGAAAACAAATTATCTTAACATATAAGAGAATAAAATGAATCCAGAAACACTTGAAACAATAACAAATATCTCGCAATGGACTGCAAACTTAATCGGCGCTGTAAGCGTGCTAGGTGGCTCAGCAGTAATTACCAGAGCAATACCACATTATAACATAGACAAACAAATCTATGACGAATGGAGCGATGTTGCAGAAGACGCAAAAGATCCGGCTCTAAGAAATTACATTCACAAAGTCCAGAAAGAACTAGGCGAACCAAAACTTAAAGAATATTTTCTAGAAGCAGCAAAAGAAATATTTACCCTATACAGTAAACGAAATCCTGAATTTGAACCAAAACATAGCAAAATTGGAAAAACAAACATAGACGTAAAATGGAAGAAAAACATGGTTGAGACAGGAATTTATAACATTGGAAAAGATGGTATGCTTGTTGAAGCAAAAGAAGATCTTCAAAAACACATGAGAGAAAACTAAACATGAACATAGAAACATTAACAGGAATCATCGCAGGAACGTACTTATTAGGAATTGGCTTGCAAACAATTACACAAGGAAATAGTTTATACAAAGAAGCAAAAAAGAATTACAAAGCTCTTGATGAAGAAAATATAACAACAGCACCTAAACCATCAAAAAAAGACGCATACATTACTGCAGCAAAACTCGGACTAGTATTTGTAACACCAAGTATTGGCAATAAAATCCTAAATGAATCAATAAGTGGACGGATAGAAACCAAACTAATTAAACAACAAATAGAAAAACTTGCCTGGGGAAAGAATTACGAGCTCAGACCAAAAAAATAATTTATTTTTTCTTACTAATTTCTTTAAACCACTTAACAGCTTCTCGAACTAAATAATCACCAATTAAACCCCATTTCAAAAAGTCATTTAGTTCTTCAGGCAAAACAAATTTTCGTTCCCAAAGTTCATTATTATCAGGGTCAGGCGTAAGCTCTTTAACTTTCTTAACCATTGCAACAAAACGCAACTGATACAAGTCATCCAATTCTTTTTCTAAGAATTCAACTTGTTGCACACCAAGTAAAGTAGGTTTCTTAATCGTAATAGAAACTTCCTCATCAAGTTCTCGATGAAGCGTATCAACAGGATTTTCTTCGGGCTCAACAGCGCCACCAGGCAACAGCCATTTTCCACCATGAGCAGCTTCACATCGCCCAATAAGAATTTCGCCTTGCTCGTTAAAACAAAGACCATAACTTTGCTTGATAGGAATATATTTTTTAAAGTCAGTATCAGGATGAAAAGTAAATTTTACTTTCCCCCAATTAGGATCAAACCACATACCTTGCAAGATTCTTTTTTTACCAAGTTCAATACCAATAACACCAAGGCGCTGAATATCTAAAATATAATATAACGTACTTATCTTAGCAAGATAATCATCCTTAGAAAAATCCTTGGACCAACCAAGTTTCACAGAACCATAATGGTCAAATAATTCACCAAAATCTTTTGCACGGTGAAAACCAGTAATATCTATAGATAATAATTGCGTTCTTTTTTCAGAATCAATAAGAAGTAAAGTATCACCAACTTCCAATTTCTTTCGACGTTGGTCAAGAAGACGGGCTTCCACATCCATTTTGCCAGCTGCAATCAGTTGGATTGTTTCCAAAGGCAAGTGCATTTTCTGTTCTGCCATTTATATATAAGTAAAGAACCGCAATTTATAAGCATATCCAGTCTTTACTACCCTTTTTTCTCAGTTGGAACATCTTTTTTCTCAGTTGGAGCATCTTTTTTCTCCTCAGCTGGCTTTTCTTCGGCAGCAACAGCTTCAGCTTCAGCTTCTTCAGGGTGCGCAGCAGCAAATTCTGCCTCTTCAACAGCAATTTTAGCAGCATCCTCAGCTGCAGCAGCTAAATTCTCTTTTCTTTCTTCAATTGCTTTTTCCATAATATCGTGAGCTTTAGGGTCGTTTCCGCAACGTTTACAAAGTCCCATAAAGTTAAGAAATTTCATACTTCCACATAATTTACATTTATCGTAAGTTTTAGCCATATATATCACCTAATTACTATGTAGCTAGTAAGAAATGGGACCTATATAAGACTTTGGGAAGTTAATCTTTTAAGACTATTGGAGGAATATAGTTAATTAATAGCTCTTCAAAGATAAGAATAGATTCATAGAGCAGAATTAAATCTGCAAACTCATTTTTTAAGTCAAAAAGAAATGAACGAAATTCTTTAGTGTTACGTACATGAACATCAAGCATCATGTCATACTCTCCAACAGTGTTTGTAACATAATAGATAAAATTATTTTGTTTACAATACTCTGTAAATGCAGTTAATTTTTCTAAAGACGTTGAATTAAATTTTAACAATAATAAATGCCACTCGATGCCAATATCCTGCACATTGATTTTTGGTCTAAAACCTTGAATAAGATTTTTCTTTTGTAATTGCTTTAAACGATAATGCACCACATGAAGCGGTAAGTTTGTTTCTTTAGCTAACTCAGTCACGGGTAATCGCGCATCATGATTAATAGCGCCAAGAATCTTTTTATCATCAGTATCAAGAGAATAAATTTTTTCTTTAGGTGTTGTCTTCATAGACACATCGTATTTGCCTGAAAGAAATTTATAACTAATATGATGTGCTTGCACAAGCGTTGTAAATAATAATTCTCTTAGATGTTTTCCAAATAATTTTTTAAGATCAGATAGTTGTGAATGAAAGGCACCAATAGAAGGTGCGCAAAATAAAATAACTGCATCCCAACGACCAACACCTGTGGCGAGCCAAGCTAGTTCAGGCAAATTTTGAATTGTTCTATAGAGCTTTGCTTCTTCCTCGGACGTGAGTCCTGTTAATTGTACGAAAATATAGTAGGAATCAAAACCTAATTGTCCAACATCTAAAAGTGCGTAATAATTAGCAACAATACCGCGTTCTCCTAATCGTTTCAACCGATACTTAACAACTTGTTTACTTGTACCAACAGATTTAGCAATAGCAGACTCGCTCATCCGAGCATCCTCGTCTAAAGATGCAAGAATCTTATTATCTAAGGCATCAAGCTCCATAAACATATAATAATGAGAAATACTTAATAAATCTTCTTGTTTTGACAAAATATTGATTAAATAGTTTTATTATATGATAAAATAATCTCTTTTTTAAATGACTTTAGAAGAAAAAATCAAAAAAACAAGCCAAAACACCGCTAAAATAGGATTACCAGGCTTGCAGACAATTAAGAAATGCTACGAAACCATACATCATAAAGCGCCAATTATTGTTAATTATCTCTCAACAGCAGCAGGAACAGTTGGAGGAGACATAATAGCTAAACAATTCACAGAAAACCCTCAAGTAGAACCAAGAGATATCCTCTTCACAGCGGTAGCAGCAATTCCATATAGTTACCTCGCACCAAAAATGATTGAATGGTCAACAAAAATAGTAGATAAGCTAAGCGAAAAATGGTCGAAACTAGAAGATAAAACAATTCACACAATAATAAACTCAGGAGTTGTTACTGCACTTTATTTTCCTGTCAATATGATATACTGGAATTATTTAACTATAAAGAATCAAGCGCCTTTGACTTGGGAAGACAATAAAGCAGGTATAGTAACATTAGCTATTACAACAATCCCATATCTAGTTGCAGATTATATTGCAATAAAAAAACTCACACAACCAGAAACAAAAAAATGGCTACGACCATTCTATAGTGCTTTTGAAATTCTTTGGAACACGATGTTCTCAGGAGGAAACTATCTAGCCAAAAGAACTTAGCGAATTTTTCCATCCTTCACAGATTTATCTGCAACAAGCGCAGTATTTTCTGCGAGGAGTTCTTCATTATCAAGATAGACTTTTCCTTCCTTTAATTCCATAATTAGAACAAAGAATTCTTCAATACCAATTTGCTCAAGTGGCGCGCCGTTCGCATCTTTGGGAAGTACTCTATCTCCGGGCTTTGCATCGGGCGCCTGAATTAACGCAACAGTTTCTTTTTCATCTTCAGCAGCCAAAAGCATGCCATTACTCCACTCACCACGAAGTTTTGCAGGTTTAAGATTTCGTACAACAACAATATTTTTTCCCATTAATTCTTCTGGTGTGTAATGACCAACTAAACCTGAAACAATTTGCATAGGCTTGCCTTCGCCAAAGTCAACTTTTTCAATAAAAAGTTTTTCAGCGTTAGGATGCTTGGCAACGGAAACAATTTTTCCAACACGAAGATCTAAGTCTACTGCAGAAATTTTCTTTTCTTCTTTTTCCTTTACAGGTTTTTCTTCTTGCTTTCCAACATATTTTTTTCTAAGCGCGTCAATTTCTTTATCTTCGATTTTCTTAAAGAGAATTTCTGGTTTTCCTATCGTATGATTTTGCACAGAAAGCTCCGCCACATCAACTAAACCAACGACTTCCCAATCTAATTGCTTAAAAATTTTCTTACTAGTATCAGGAAGGAATGGCTCAATAAGTATTGCTAAGTCTTTTACAAAGTTAATAAGAATTGCAATGTCTTGTTTTGCTTTTTCTGGATTTTCATCTTTTGACTTCCATGGTGCTGCTTCTTGAAAGAAACCATTAGCCATACTAGAAAGTTTCATGAACTGCGCAAGCGCATCTCGAAGTTTTACTTCATCAAGAAGTTTTAAGTACGTATCAACTTCTGCTCGCCAATTAACAATACGAAGAGCGGTATCACTATCTAAACTATTCTCATCAATAGCACCTACTTTGCCTTCAAAAAACCGCTGCGTAAACGTTAATGTTCTATTTACTAAATTACCAAAATTTGCAACA
>CAZSZY010000037.1:0-5804 GCA_964611285.1 uncultured Methanosarcinales archaeon | reverse complement strand
GAATAGTCCTGCAAAAATTCCCGCTAAAAGAAAGCCCAGAATAAAATGCATTCCTGATTTTACAAGAATTGCTATTGTGTAAGCGCCTATTCCAAAGAAAGCCACATGACCAAAATTAAGAAGACCTGTGTAACCAATGGAAAGATTAAGACTCACTACTAAAATAATGTATATTAGAATCATAATAAGCAAGTGACTGATGTAAGGAATAATCATTCTTTTACCCCTTTGTTAATCCCGAAAAGACCACGAGGTCTAAAGAGTAAGAAGAATACCAAAATGGTGTAGGTGATTGCATCTTTAAATTCTGCAGGTAAAAACCAAGTACTAGCTGTTTCGACACTACCTAGAATATAACTACCAAGAACTGCGCCTGGAACTGAAGTAATACCCCCAATTATTGCGCCAGTGAAACCCTTAATAATAAGTCTTGTTCCAAGGCTCGGCATTAAGTTTTGTTCTAGACCAATAAGAATACCTGCAACACCTGCTATCATTGAACCAATAATGAAAGAGTACATTGCAATTTGTTTAGAATTAATTCCAGCAATACTTGCAAGTTCTTTATTATCAGCTACTGCTCTGAGTTTTTTCCCAAGCGTTGATTTCTTCATAACATAAAATAATATGCCTAAGAGCGTAAGTGAGACTAACACAATAATAACTTGAAGAGGTGTAATATACGCACCTAAAAAGGAAAATGAAGCCATCCCTTGAAACTCACTAAATGTTTTTACATTTGATCCAAAAAACGTTTGCAATAAATTCTCAATAAGCATTAAAAGACCTAGTGATGCAATGAGCATAATAACTGTTGAGGAATTCTTTTTTTGTAAAGGTAAATAAATTAATCTATATGATGCAAATCCTAAAGCACCTGTTGTAATGATTGTTAAAAGTAATGCTAAGATTAAAGGAAGATTAAGTATTGAAAAAAATAGCAAAAGCATATATCCTCCAAAAGCAATCGTTGCACCGTGTGCAAAATGAATAAACTTGTTTGTTGCGTAAATTAAAGAAAAGCCACTAGAAATAAGCGCGTAAATGCTACCTATGACTAAAGCATTTATTATTAGTTGAGTTATAATCATTTCTTGTCACCGTTATAATTTTCATTTCTGTTTTTCATATCCAAAAAATGGTGGCAAAAAGCCACCTTAGAAAAAATGCACGGAAACACCACGCCTTGCTTTGGCGTGAATAAAATTTCCAGCACGCTTCCCAACGTTTAGCCAAGAGTTACAAACTCCCCATTTCGAACTTCTTTAATCACAGCTTGACTATTTACAATACCTTGAGCATCAATAGTTAAAGAGCCCATTGCACCAGCAAACTCTTTAATTGTTCTAAGTTTTGCTACAACAATATTGGTCGTTGGTTTTTCAGTTCCACCCATAGTTTCATAAGCATCTACAAGCATATTTACACAATCATAAACATTACCAGCTCCTGGTTTTGCATTTTCACCAAATCTAACAGCGAATTTCTGATTAAAAGAATCCATAGGATCAGCTGCTTGCACATACCAATAACCATTAAAGAGTTCTGGATTGTCTGTGTATTCAAATAATTCAATACTAGTTAAAGGAATATCCACATTTAATTCATTTAATTGTTTAACAATCAAATCCATCTCAGGAGCAATAGCACCTATGAAAATCATTTCGGGATTTTCCTGTTTTATCTTAAGAATCATATTCTTAAAATCAGTATCTCCAAAATTAAATTTATGAATACCAGTAATTGCTATGCCTGAACCTGAAATATGCATTTCAAGACCATCAACAATAGCGTTAGTGCCAGGATGATTTAATTCAATAACTGAAATTGACTTAACGCCTTCTTCTTGAAGTTTTTTTACAAATACACGTCCTTCTTCAGGAGGTTGCGTCCAGTGAATAAAATTATAATTTCCATTAGCAATATTAGCGTCAGACGCAATACCAAAATGTACGACTTTTGCACTTTCAGCCATTGGATTGATTACATTTCCTGTACCAGAAGTAAAAGAAATAATTGCATCAACATTATCAATATTTATTAATTTTTGAGCAGCAGAAGCTGAAAGTTTATTATCTAATCTATCATCTTCATAGATAAACTCGTAATTATACTTAGTATCTTTTTTAGCAAGTTCTTCGGAAGCTAAAACCATTCCTGATTTTGAACCTTCACCAAGCATAGCATTATCTCCTGTTAGAGAAGCAACTAAACCGATTTTAACAGTTTCTTTTTCAACTACATCAGTAGTTGCCTTACCACTAGACGTTTGTGATGCACACCCAGCTACAAGTAACATTGCAACAAAAATCGCAATGATCCCAATAAATTCATACTGTTTCATTTTATTTCTTCACCTCATGTTATTTTCAACGTTTACTTTTCATTCGTCATATTTTACAAACGACCAACTTTTTCTTTTAGATCTTTTAAAATTAGAGTCTTCATGTTGTGGTCAATCAGCAACGCACCATCTTTAAATGGCAGGCTAACAGAATAAAATCCACCACGTATTAAGGAATTGGCAAAATAGTGAATAATTGTGTCCATATCAGGGATTTTTAAAGCAAGACGTTTAAGACTAAGCGATTCGTCTTCTGGTAGATTTTCTTGATTGGAATAAAATGATAAAGTATTGCCTAAATCATATTCTATCTTTAACACGTATGGTTCAACCATATTATTCTTGGTTAGCGTTTCAAAAGTAATAATTCTTTTGTCCTTGTTATCAGAAAAATCTAGAATATATTTGTTATAACCAGAAAAATGACTTTTGTTATTTAGTTTTTCTCTGTTAAATGTTCCTTTTTTACGCATTATGCTTTCTGTTGCAAACTCCTCTACAATGGAACTTATATCTTTGTTCAACACATTATTACATACTTCTAGTTCTCTAATGCGTTCTCGAGAGTGCTTCTCTAATTCTTTTTTCGAATAGCCGTTTAGTCTAGTCATTTCCCACCTTTTTCTTCAAAGAACGCTTTGTATTGAGAACTTTCTTTTAATGCGTCGACAACTCCTTGTTTAAGAGGAATAAGAACTCCTTCGGGGAGTTTATGTCCTTGTATTCGTACATTTTTAGGGTTATCTTCATCGTATGTTTCGTCAAGAATGGGTATGAAATATTCTTGGAACCCTTTTAGAGCGTTTTCGTTTACAATTGTTAAATCCAAATTATAGGATTCAACAATTTTTGCCGTTGTCATACCTGCCAATTTAAATGTTATTTCCAAACTCCTATGATTAACTTTTGATTCTCCTGAGAGATATTTTCTTACTTCCTCGCGATAATGCAACTGAGCTGGCAGAGTGTCATCCTTCTGTCTGTATGAACTTTTAACAATGTTCTGTTCAGAACTAATATTATGTATTCTTTCTTCTTTTATTTCTACTTTTGGCGCATGCTCTTTTAGACAATTGATGATTATGTCCGATAATCTTTTGTTTTCGTCGTTCATTTTCTTATTTTCCTCGCAAACCTTTCATTGTCCTATCAAAACCCGATCCTTCTGCGCGTTTGTAATCAAGAATCAGTTCTCCAATAGAATCAATGCAGCTTTCTAGTTGCGCTTCTTCTTCTTCCGTGAATTCTGAATCTAACGTTTCCCAATCTATCGTAGATTTATAAATTATTTTTCGCTTACCCTTTCTTTTAATAATATAATGAGTTGTTAAGAGAAAGTCTACGGAAGAACCACTTTCAAGACCTTTATTCAAAAAATATTTAATTCCCGAACTATTTCCTTCTACAACAAGTTTTGCTTCTACGTTAAGTAAGAACGTTTGGCGATATCCTTGATAACTTACTTTTTTGTCGTCACCATAGGGCATGTTATCCACATTGTAAGGACTAGATACGTTACAACTTGACAATAACATTGAACCAGCCACGAGAGTTGTTGCAATCTTGTTTCGTAATGTTGGTTCTGTTTGTATCATTCTTCATTATTTCTCACTTGTAATTTTGTAATTCTTTAACAAAGTCAATCATGCCTTGTTTGGAACTTCGTAACAATCCGAGAAAACCATTCGACTTCATCTCAACATCATCAACAAGAAATGTTCCGAAAAACATATTAGGCAAATTCAAAGAATAAGTTTCTAATTCGCCATTAAGCTCACTAAAACCAACTCTTGTTTTTAGTCGTTTATTTTTATATTCGCAACGAAGATGTTGATTATATCCTGTTGCTTCAAGTAAATTAGTATTAGAAACATCATAAGAAAGAGAATAATCCAATTCTAGAAGAAAGTTTCCCGAAGAAAAAGACTCTTTATACTTAGCAAACTGTACAAAATTATCCCAAGAATTTAATCGTATTTTAGGAGTAGAACCACTAGCCAAAACTATTTCAATAAGTCTCTGCGACTTTTTATCAAATTTGCTTGTATCTTGTTTTTTCATTTTTCGCCCACTTCTTTATTAACAACAAATCGCGTGTACAAATCTCTACTAATCGCATCAAGAGAAAGTGGACCGACATAGAACATGTTATTAGCAATAAACTTTGATTGTTTAGTATTGTTCAAAACATCCAGATTTTTTTCTAAACGAGCACATTGAGGACCGTATGTTTCAAACAAATCATCCTGAAATGATTCAGAATCTTTCAAAAAAGAACTTTTTTCAAGCAAATCTGAAGAAATAATTTTTAATCTAGGAATGCTTATGTGTACAGAAATATCACTATAACCTTCCTGAATATAATACTCAACACACATAGCAGATTGATATTTTGCTTGTTGCAATGTAAAGACATCTCCAAACAGTGAAGACATATACAAATATCCAGAAGATTGCAATGCTTGATCTTCAAAAAAAAGAAGTTCAGTAATGTAATTTTGAAAACTAGATGCGGGATTATTTTTATTAAATTTAAAACAGTTTTTGGCGAACTCATTTGTTTTAAACCAGTCTTTTTTCTCAAGAACAGTTTCATACGCAAATTTAGTTATATCAAAAATATCATGCGTATCAATGATCATATCAGAGATTGTCTGAGATATTTTTGGAAGAGTGGGTTGTTTCATTTAGAATTACCTCCTGAGAAATCGTTGCAGAAATTGTAAATGGAATCCTGCTGTGCGCTATTATAATCAAGAATAACTTGTTTTAATGAACTTATAAGAGCGTCAAACTTTTCTGGCTCATCCCTAAAAAAATTTGACCTACTCAAAGAATTAACTTCCTGGAAAGAATTATTGGAATCTGCAACAAAATATTTTATTCTACGAATATGATTATCATCTTTAAAGATACTATTTGCAATAATATATGTTAATTTAGTACTGCTATCTTGAACAGACAATAAATGATTGCCCGAATTTCTTGCTTGATAACTCAATGTTTTATTATTACCTAAAGGCATATCAGTGACATTAAATTTATTTAGATTATTATCGCAAATAGATAAAAACAAGGAAGCACCAAGACCAACTGTTAAAAGTTTATTTTGTAGACTCATTGTTCATTCACCTTTTTTTCTAAAGAAGGAATTTTTGAGGACTGTTTTTCTTGCAAACGCTTCTTAGCACCACGAATAAGCTCATAACCACCAGAAATAAGATTAGTTACAACTGGAATGAGAAGTGCTTCAGGATGATCAGCTTGAGTTGCAGCCACGTATAATTTTGCTTGAAAAACAAGGGGGCCAACACTAGAATATGCACCAAGTAATGTGGCAAGAGTAATGGTCTTTTCTGTATTCAAATATTCTTTATCTTTACCATCAATATTTTTCATCAACCGTTTAAGAGAAGGAATAGCATAAACAAAAGTAGGAAACAAAAGAGAACCACGGCCA
>CAZSZY010000036.1:0-6017 GCA_964611285.1 uncultured Methanosarcinales archaeon | reverse complement strand
CAACAGCCAGGAAAAATTCATACTGATGTCATGACACAATCCGACATAGTTTTAGCACATAGAATCACCGCAAAAATTGATGTTGATGCTCTTGGTATGTTAATGCAATCGTACATGAGAGAAGGTCTTGTAGAACAACTTGATCACTTGCCGCGCGTCAAAGGTGCTGGAATTCTTTTCGACGATAGTAACGAAAAAATGTATCCAATAAGAATTCGACCAAGATTCACCTGGCATGGTGGTGGAAGTCCGTCCGCAATCAAAGAAGAAAAAGAAAATGAGGATTTTCTTTAATTTATTTTTAGTACCTTTTAGTTAAGTTTATATGTTCTTTTCCTCGATTCTGATTATGGGACTTAAAGTACCTAAGGTTTTATTAGCAAACATAGAAATTGAATTAGATTGCAAAATACTTAGTTACATTATTTTAGGAAGTGGAGAGCATAATATAAATTATCTTCTAAAATCTTCCAAAGGTCCTTTTGTTCTTAGAATCTACGCTAATACTCAATTCGATAATGCTCTTAAAGAGTATAAAATATTAAAGAAGCTTGATGGAAAGTTTTCGCCAAAAGTTCTTTACTTGGATATGTCTAAGAGATTTATTAAACAAAATTATATGATTCAAGAGTTTATTGAAGGAAAAACACTCCAAAAATTCGATAAAAAATCTATTGTAAAAGCAGCTAACTTGCTTAAAGAAGTACATAAAATCGTTGATTTGAGAACGAAGCGGTCTTGGAAAAACCTAATCACTTTTTGGACTGAGAATAATATTTTAAAAAATAGTAAATTTTTAGGAGATACGTTTAATGAAGAAATAAAATCCCTTCATTCTAAAGTTATACAAAAATTAACTGAAATAATTCCTTTAGTAAGCAAATATGAACGAACTAGTTTAACGCACGATGATATAGTTCCGGAGAATTTTATTGAAAAAAAGAATGGTGAATTAGTTTTGATAGATTGGGAGCTTGCTTGCTTTGATTATTTCTTTTTTGATTTTGGTTCCATTCTAGCCGAATCAAATTTATCAAAAGATTTAGAGGACCTTTTCTTGAAAACATATGGTTTTGGTAGAGATTCTTCTGAGAAAAAAATAATTAAAGCAGTAAATTGTAGTAGAATTCTTTCTTTAATTGGTTGGCTAATTGAACGGATTGCATTAAATATGCAAGGGAAAAGAAGTTTTGCTTTAGAAGATATCAATAAGTATAAAAGAAAGTTAAAAAAAGAATTAGTTCATTTGGAAACTTTATTGTCCAAATAATTCTTTCATAACTTTAATTGCGTTTTCTCGACTCTTTGGATATGCTGCTAAAACAATTTTGAAATGAAAACATTTTCCTCCGTCAGTTAGAACGGCCTTACCATCATTTTCAATTTTTTCTTTATCAATTCGAATAAATAAATTTCCGTCTGCATCCACTCTATTTTTTTGGCTTGCAATAGTTGCACATTGCTCAACACCTAAACATTCTTTAAGTTTTTCAAGTGTTTGTCTGATGTGTCTATCTTTAGAAAGCGCAACAGAAAAAAGTGTCATGTTTTCCCCTTCTAAGATTTTTGCTTTGTCAACATTGATTTGTATTTTCTCATCTTCAAAGTTTTCAGGAAGAAACTCGGTGAGTGCTTCTGCTGTTTTCGTGTCATTTTCGTCTTTGTAGACATAAACACTAATGGTTATAATATGGGCTTGTTTTTTCATTTTACCTTGTTTTTAACCTTTTTTTATAGAAGAATGAACCCACATATTTAAATAGTATTCTTCTTTTTCAGGTTTTAATGGCAAGAGATTATATGGAAGGTGGCGCTTACGCATTAAGTGGCACTCCTCAAGATATCGAGCAAGAAAACAGGCTTCTTCGAGAGACTATTTCGCAACTCAAAAATGAGTTAGATAGATATCGTGCTCCAGCTTTACTTGTTGCCGATGTCGTTGATCTTATTAACGATAATAACGCACTAATTGTTATGCCTAATGGCAATAAGTTTTTTGTAGATATTTCCAGCGATATTGAAGACTTAAAAGTTGGCGATTCTGTTCTTGTCGAGCAAAAGAATTTAACTATTATTGACAAAGTCAATTCAACACGAAGATTTAATGTCGAGCAATTTGTTATCATGGAAAAACCAACTACTAAATGGTCTGACGTTGGCGGTTTAAAGCAAGAGTCCGAAGAAATTCGTGAAGTTGTTGAGCTTCCATTAAAAAGTCCTGAGCTTTTTGAACAAGTTGGTATCGAACCTCCAAAAGGAATTCTCCTACATGGTCCGCCTGGTACTGGTAAAACACTTCTTGCTAAAGCTGTAGCTGCAAGTACAAATTCTACTTTCATTGAAGTTGTTGGCAGTGAACTTGTCCAGAAATTTATTGGTGAAGGTGCAAAACTAGTTAAAGAAATTTTTGAGCTTGCACGTGAGAAAGCTCCTTCAATTGTATTTATTGATGAACTCGATTCTCTTGCTGCTAGTAGAATTGAACTTGGCACAAGTGGTGAGCGAGAAGTACAACGAACATTCATGCAGTTCCTTGCAGAAATTGATGGTTTTAAACCTCTTGCCAATGTAAAAATTATTGGTTGCACTAATAGAAAAGATATTTTAGATCCTGCTATTCTTCGTCCAGGTCGACTGGATAGACTTATTGAAGTAGGTCCTCCTGATTTAGAAGGTGTTGAACAAATTCTTCGTATTCATACCAAGAGAATGAAAGTTGAGAAAGGTTTCAAATACAAAGAGATTGCAAAGCAACTTGAAGGTATGACTGGTGCTGAAATTAAAGCAGTTTGTACTGAATCTGGTTATGCTGCTATTCGAGAAAAGAGAACCATAGTTACTAAAATTGACTTTGAAGCCTCAAAAGAAAAAGTACTTCGCAATGAAGACGTTGAAGGCAACGAGTACATGCGTATGTTCAGTTAATGAACATTTTTCTTATTTCTGTTATCTATACCTTTTTATAGTCCAGTCTCTTTTCTATTGATTGTGTATGCGATGACCGCGTGAACACCCGCTGAGGCTTCGGCCGATGATTATCGGTAGTAACTAGAGAGCATGCACACTTTTTTTCTAAGAATTTTAGTTAGTAACTTTGAAATCAACGCAGATACGATATGTTCGAGGACTTTGTTGTCCACTCTTTACTATTTCTAGAATTTCGTAAGTTCTTCCAAGCCGTTCACAATATTTTTTAACTTCTTGTTTTGCTTTGTCAAACTCATCAACATGATAAAAACCATACATGTGTATGATACAACCTTTTTTAGCAACGGGCAAGGTAATATCTAAGAATTCTTCTGCTGTTTTAGGTAACGGCATAATGATTCGGTCAAACGTTTTGTTCAATGTAGAAACTACTTCTCGCACATCACCACAATACAATTCTACATTAGTTAATTTATTTTTAGCAACATTTTGCAAACCATATTTATGTCCTTCAGGATTTATTTCAACACCCACAATGTTTTTTGCTTTAGTTATTTTTGAAATAACGCAAGGGTATGGTGCCGCACCACTAAACATAACAAGAATTTCTTCATCTTCTTTTACTTGATTTGCAATTCGTTTACGTTCTGTTGATAATCGTGATGAAAAATAAACGTCTTCTACGTTAACAGTAAATACGCATTCATTTTCTTTATACGTTGCTTCTTTTGTTTCGACGCCCGCAACAAATTTCATTTCTTGTGTTCGAAATGTACCTTCGTGTCCACTTCCTTTTTTCAGAACTGTTTTGATAAGTGGATTTGACTGCATTAAACTTTCTGCAATTTCTTGTTCTTTGACAACAAGTTCTTTTGGTACTTCAATAATTGCGATAGTTCCCATAATATCATGAGCTGTTTTTGCAATACTCATTTCTTTTGGAGTTAGAATTTTAGAAAGTACATCCTTAAAAGGTATTGCTGTTAGTTTTTCTAAACGCGGATCAAGTTCTCTGTCTTCAGTTTCTTTTTTATATTGTTGTACTGGGAAATAAATGTACTCACCAATTTTTTTTGGGAAGAAATTATTATCTAATTGATTGTTTGCAATGAGCTCTTTTTTCATATCTTGAGCTTTTGTTACATGAACCTTAACGCACGTTACCATCTTGTTATAGAATGAACTTTTATTTATAAATACTCCTGCCTTTCAACAGGTTTATTTTCACTTTTCTGTCCTACTTGTTCTTTAAGACTGGCTGCGAGTTTCGTTCCTATAATACCTACTAGTAATTCTGTTGTTGCTCGCTCTACATCTTTTATTGTCTTGATGTTGTGGATAAATAGCTTCCTTGCTCGCACTCGTCCAATTCCTTTGAAATGAAGTAATGTTAAAAGTTCAGATTTAACACCATGTTTTACTCGTACTCGTAGTTGCTTTACGATTCTGATGGTTGGCTTAAAATTACTGATACGTGCCAATTCTTCACACGCGTACAAAAGCCAATCAGCTTTTTGGATTTTAATGCTTAGTTCTCCTGGTCGAACGTTATATCGTTCAAGTAATTCATCTTCTGTTCGCTCACTCATCCAATCAACAAATAATTGTGTTGTTTTTATGGTATCATCAAAATCATCAACACTTACATCATAAAATTCTTCTTCAGTGAAAAGAAATTTTTGTTGTATTCGTCGCGATTGAATAATTTCTGCATCAATTACTTTACAGCGAAGCAAAGGCATCATTTCAAGAGAACAATTAAGGAGATGGACCAAAGCGAATGCTTGACTTTCGTCATTTGGTTCAAGAGGATTTTTAGAAAGCTTCTCTAAACCAACGATGAGAACATGCGCAGTTAGTGGATCAAGATATAATTCACTTACTCGCCGACCTAAGTCTGTTGCAATAAGTGGTTCTTGTCTTCCTTTATTTTTTTCAGTCTCTTGTTTGAGTAATTCTGTGGCCGGCATAAAAAGTGATTCTGTTTTCTTTTCTTTTTCAGAATTTTGTGTTTCTTCCAAAAAGCCCCATTCTTGCAGGAGTAATATCATTTTGTCAAGTGTTCTATGCAGTCTTAATTTATCGCTGAATTGATGAGCATAAAATGTTTTATCAAAAAACGCATAAAGGCTATTGTTATCTTTAACAAATTCTGTTGCAACTAAACTTAAGATGTATGTTCGAAGTACTGGTTCTACCGCTAGTTTTGAGAAAATGTCTTCTACTTCGCCGTGCACATAACTAGCAAACATATTTGCAATATCTTCTTCATTTTTTGCAATAATAATTGCTTCACCATAGTCTTCTTTTCCCGGTCTTCCTGCTCGACCAGCCATTTGTTCATATTCTAAAACAGGTATAGAAACCATTCCTCTATTTCCAAATCGTTTCGTGTCTCTAATAATTGTTCGAAATGCAGGCATATCAAGACCTGCTGCAAGTGTTGGTGTTGAGCAAATAACTCTTATGAGTCCATTTCGAAATGAATCTTCTATAAGTTCTCGTTGTTTACTTGCCAGTCCCGCATGATGAAATGCAGCTCCTTTTTTTACACACAGTGCAAGCCGTTTACATTGTTTTGTTGGTGTAGAAAGTGTAGTAAGAATTTTTTCAGATAATTTTTTTAATTTCAAGAAATGTATATTTGTATTTTCTTCTCTAATTTCTTTAGCAAGTTTTTCTGCTTGGCTTTCAGCAGCTCGTTTGCTTGCACAGAACACCAGGGCCTGTTTGCTTCTATATATGGTGTCAAGACAAAGAGCAACAGTTTGGTCTTTTCCAGAAGCGATTTTTAGTTCTTTCATTACTTTTTTGTACTTGTTCTTGCTTTATATCGTTTTGCTTCAAATGTCCTTTTGCAGTTTTGAAACCTGTTTTATATACTGTACCATATTAATGAATAGTTTCTCTGACAATTTTTGCGCAAAGTATTTTAGAATAAAAGTGGTGAGCCCGCGGGGATTCTCAGAGGAGTTTACGACGACTGAGCGCCAAAAATCTAGATTTTTGAGCGTGTTCGAATCATTAGGGAGAACTATTTTCTGAAAGAAGAATGGTGAGCCCGCGGGGATTCGAACCCCGGACCACAC
>CAZSZY010000035.1:0-6039 GCA_964611285.1 uncultured Methanosarcinales archaeon | reverse complement strand
TTACTGATATTCTGCCAGCTATTGCGCTTGGTATGGAAAAGCCCGATGATGATGTGATGAAGCTTTCTCCACGAGATCCTAAAGCAAAATTATTAACGGGAAGAATGTTGGCGCGTTCATATGGATTTGTTGGTCCTGTGCAAGCTGCAACGGCGTTTGTAGTCTTCTTCACTATTTTGTATCGTGGTGGCTGGACTTTTGGTACGCAAATTCAATCAGGAAATCCACTCTATCTTTCAGCGGTCACGGGCTTTTTTGCAGCCATTTTAATCACGCAGTTTTTTGATAATAGAAGTTGCCGAACAATACGATTAACTACTTTTAATAAAGCGTTCATTAAAAATAAAGTATTCTTGTTAGGTATCCTCGTGCAGTTTGTTATACTTATGCTTATGATGTACGCACCATTTATGCAGACTATTTTTGGAACAGGTCCTTTTCCTCTTGATGTCTTATGGATGGCTCTTGTTGGTGGTATATTTATTATTGGTGCTGAAGAGTTAAGAAAATATATCTTTAGAACAACAGGAAAACTAGGCGTGTATTGATAACTTCTATGAGGGTTGAACCTAAGTAATACTTATATATACTAAAACGACTTTATATCTATTAAGATGAAACGACTAACTTTATATCTAACGCTTAGTTTACTACTTATGTTAAGTTTGTTCACTGCATGCTCTACGGAGCCATTTATCGAAGATCCTCTTCCCGTACCTTCTCCCGATTCTTTTGATAATGCTTATACTAATGCAAACAACGCGTTCTCCATTGATATGTATCATAAATTCCAAGAAGACAATAAAAATATGTTTTTCTCACCTTATAGTATAACCTCTGCTTTAGTCATGACGTATGAAGGGGCTAAAGGAACGACTGCAGAAGAAATGCAAACGGTACTTCATTTTCCTGATGATAAAGCTGTTTTGCGAGAAAGTTTTCTAGGAACTTATGCAACCATTAACAAACCTCAAGATATATACAAACTAGAAACCGCTAATGCTTTATGGATTCAAGAATCATTTAACTTATTACCTGAGTATATGGTAACAATTAAAGAATTTTATCAAGGTAGATTATATGATGTTGATTATGTTGGTGAACCTCAGAAATCTCGAAGAACAATTAATAATTGGGTTGAAGATAAAACTAATAATAAAATTAAAGATTTAATTCCTGCAAGCGTAATTACTCCAGATACGAGAGTTATTCTTACTAACGCTATTTATTTCAAAGGAGATTGGGCGAATACTTTCAAAGCAAAGTCAACATATGAGAAACCTTTTACATTAAGTTCTGGCGAAGATGTAACTGTGAAAATGATGCATGATACTAAATACACTCCTTATGGCGAGACTAAGAACTATAAATTTTTAGAATTGCCGTATGAGGGGGATGATTTATCCATGGTTATTTTACTGCCAAAAGAAAATGATATTTCTTCTTTGGAAAAAGATATTACTTCAGAGAATATGGCAAATTGGCTTGGCGAACTGGAAACTGAAGAAGTTCGCATTCAGCTTCCTAAGTTCACTTTTGAAACAAAAGAGTTTATGGGTTCTGACCTACAAGAAATGGGTATGCCCACCGCTTTTTCAGGTAGTGCTGATTTTTCAGGTATGACTGCCGAAACAGATTTACAAATTAGTGAAGTTATTCATCAGACATTTATTGAAGTTGATGAGAAAGGAACTGAAGCGGCAGCTGCTACTGCTGTTGTGATGATAGCTACAAGTGCAGGTCCTGGTTTTGAAAAAGCGCCTCCTAAAGAGTTTTATGCAGACCAACCATTTATTTTCCTTATTCAACATAAAGAAACGGGCACTATTCTTTTTATGGGTAAAGTTGAGAATCCGTTAGGATAATAAATTATGCTATTTTTTTTCTTTTTTTTTACTCATTAGTAATGGAATTCTTCTTCTTTTATATACTCTAATATCTATGTTAAAAAGGTTTAAATAGAATTTCCTCTATGAATATACGTGAGGTTGGAATGATTTTGAGGGTGACAGTTCAAAATAAGGCGATTCTGTTAGCGTTAGTAGGAATATTCGTTCTTTGTAGCGCGAGCTTTACGCTTGCAGAAGAGACTGTAAATGCACAAGTCATTCCCGTCTATGATTTTGTGAATTGCAATCATTCAACCATTAGCATTACTGTTACTGCTATGCATAATGTGTACACAAAAGAGTATATTTTGAATGGTTGTACGTTAGTAAATGAAACAGAGCAGTATTGGGAATGCTTCTGCGAGGATAGTCTCAATGTAACCTTGGAGAGTTTGCAAGGAGCGCCAAAAACCTATGTGTATTCAATTTCTTCTGTGGATGAGAATTTTTCACCTACTGTTCCAGTGCCCGCTTTCTTTTCGCATGAAACTTCTTCAAAAGACCCGTTACCTTCAGAACTAGTTGTTTCTTCAGATAAAGTAAGCATAATGAACAAACTAACAGGGGCTGTAGTTGGTTCGCCTGACTTTTCGATGAAACGTTGGGGTCTTATTCTCTTTGTAGTCATATTATTCTCACTTCTTATCAACGTGCGTTTTGTTGATCTGCCGTGGCTTTCTCGCCAAGAGCGAGCAAGAAGACTGCATAAACATGGAAAGCGAATGTTTGCTGAAGGAGAACATAAACGAGCTGAAAAGTATTATGCAAAAGCTGCAAAGTTAAGAACCAAAAAATAAAATAAGAACTTTTAAAAACTCCCTCGTAATTTTAATTATTATGATTCCAATAGTAACTGCAATTTTAGTAAGTGGTAATTTTGCTTATGCGCAATCACAACCACTTCCCGTCCAATCAGCTTTTCTTAAGGAGAAAGAAGAAATTCCTTATGATTTGCCTGAGCGAAAACCTTTGGCAATATTTCCTGAACACAATAGATATTTTATTCGTATGGATGACTTGAATATGAATTTTAATCATCCAGAAACAACTGGGCAAATTCGTTCACCAAATTTAGAACGAAATAAATATAGACAAATAGTACATAGCAACTATCTTACTCAGAATCAATCACTTCGAATAACGAGAGAGAATAATAGTACTTCTTGGCAATTAAGTGAGGATAAACCAAAGAAAAGAAAAGCTCATGTTAAAAATAAATAATTATGTTTATTTCTTACCAAACACGTAACTGATAAATGGTGTCTGGTCTACCCATTCAGTCTTTCCTTTTTCTGTGTTTTTTCCTTCGGGTAAGAATACTCCTTGATACACATATAATGTTCCATTGAACTCGTTATTTAATTTTTTAAGAAAGGTGTTGCTAAATGGTTGGTCTGCATAACTAAATAAGACATCAACATCGTGAAAGTCAAAGTCTTTAAAGTCTCGATGAAAGAACCGTGCGTTACTATTCAGTTTTTCTGCGTGCTCTTTACTTTCTGCAACAAGAGCTGGATCAAATTCCACACCACTTGCTCGCGTGAACAAACTAGCTATAATTGCTACTCGGCCATCTCCACTACCTAAATCTACTACATGTTCGGCTTGCTGTAGGTTAATTTTTTTGAAGAATTCAATAAGTGTGGTCGTGTCGCTGACGCCGAAAATGCCTTTGGCTGTATCATGTACATAGGTACCTTTTGCTTTCTTCTCCCCGTCAAGCTTTGCAAAATAGTCAATTATGTCTTGCACAAGGGTCTAATTGGAATACGGATTTATATACTCTGGGTTTTTTCTTTATAAAGATGGGATTTACAGATCTTCCTCCTATAGAAAAGATAGATGCGTACCTAGATTCGGCTTTCAAGCGGGCTAGAACTAATGCTCGAGATTACACACTTCAAGAGAGCGAGAAGTCAGCTCTTGCAAGAACTCGCGTGCTAGCGTTAGTGAAGATTGGAACAGTAAAAGACTATCTTTCTGAGAGCTTTAAATCCATTATTGCTAAGTATCCTAATTTTGATAATTTATCAGAATTCTACACTCAATTGCTTAAAGTATCACTAAACTATAAACAGCTCAAGAAATCTTTGGGTAGCTTGGACTGGTTCATCAAACAACTAGGCACGCTTTCTAAGAAATATGGTCGTTTGGTAAGGTCAGCAACGTCAGCTACTGAAGTTGATAAAAAAATGGCTGAGTATTATGGTCGGGCTAGTTCTTTACTTAAGCAAATTAAAAATGAGCTTCATCAACTTCATCTTGCTCGTCAACAATTAAGAGAATTTCCCAGTATTAAAGAGGGCTTATTTACTGTTTGCATCGCGGGCTTTCCTAATGTGGGCAAATCAACATTGCTTGCTAAATTAACTCCTGCCAAACCAGAAATAAATCAATACGCTTTTACAACAAAAAAATTAAACATGGGTTATGTTACTTCTCAAAACGGAACAAAAATGCAATTCATTGATACACCTGGCGCGCTTAATCGCTTAGAAAAAATGAATGATATCGAAAAACAAGCATTTCTAGCAATGAAGTATGTTGCAAATGTCATTGTGTATGTGTTTGATTTAACTGGGGGATCCTATCCTTTGGCTGACCAACAAAAATTATTCAAGCGTCTCAAAGACTTAGACAAAACATTAATTTGTTATCTTTCTAAGACGGATATTTTAGATGAAGAAACAGTCGCAGCATTTCAAAAGTCTTTTGAAAAAAAAGTTATTCCTTTAACAACAACTAGAGAAGAGCTTCTTTCTTTACTTGCTAAGAAGCAAAAAGAGTTTTTTGCTTAATGTGATGCCTCTTTTCACCTTCTATTGGTTCAGGAACGTATTCAAAAGCTCTTTTATAAATAACGAGTGCTAAGCTATATAAAGAAAGAGTTGTTATTTGACTTCTATGACGAAAAAAATCCTTATTACAAGTGCTCTTCCTTATGTTAATAATATTCCTCACTTAGGTAATCTTATTGGTGCAACGCTCAGTGCTGATGTTTTTGCTCGCTACGCTCGGCTCAAACATGGAAAAGATCACGTCCTCTATATATGTGGGGCTGATGAGCATGGAACAGCAACAGAAAATAGAGCTAAAGAAGAGGGTTTGACGCCTAAAGAGCTTTGTGATAAATATTATAAAATTCATAAGGATATTTATGAGTGGTTTAACATTTCTTTTGATATCTTTGGCAGAACAAGCACTGAAAATCATGCGAAGATGACGCGAGATTTATTTGATAAAGTGCTTGCGAATGGTTTTGTAGAAGAAGCAACTATCACGCAACCATTTTGTACAATTTGTAATGCGTTTCTTGCAGACAGATTTATTGAAGGAACGTGTCCGCATTGTGGGTATGAAGAAGCTCGTGGCGATCAATGCGATCATTGCGGAAAATTACTTAATCCTCAAGAATTAAAAAATCCTAAATGTAAAGCCGATGGGAGTACGCCTGAGTTTAGAGAGACAGAGCATTTATTCTTAAAACTTGATCAACTTCAACCCGAACTTGATACTTGGGTAACTGAGCAAAGTAAAAAAGGTGGTTGGACTGATAATGCTATTTGTACAACGAGAGCTTGGTTTAAAGAAGGTTTAAAGAAACGAGCAATTACTCGGGATTTAAAATGGGGTATTCATCTGCCTGAGACTGCGTTCGGTGGTCGGTTTAAAGATAAAGTTTTTTACGTGTGGTTTGATGCGCCTATTGGTTATATTTCTATTACACAGCAACTTCTTGGTGATGCTTGGCAAGACTGGTGGATTGCAGGAAAACAAGACGTTGACCTCTATCAATTTATGGGTAAAGATAATATTCCTTTCCACAGCATTATTTTTCCAGCAACACTTATTGCGGCGGGTAACAAACATAATTTAGTTCATCATCTTAATTCAACAGAGTACTTGAATTATGAACATACTAAGTTTTCAAAAAGTCGTGGCACAGGTATCTTTGGCAATGATGCGAAGGATACGGGAATTCCTGCAGATGTATTTAGATATGTCTTATGTTATTATCGTCCTGAAAATGCGGACACACAATTTACGTGGAAGGGTTTGCAAGAGCGACTCAATAATGAACTTGTTGCAAATTTTGGTAATTTAGTAAATAGAACATTAACGTTTACGCAGCGGTTCTTTGAAGGCAAAG
>CAZSZY010000034.1:0-6240 GCA_964611285.1 uncultured Methanosarcinales archaeon | reverse complement strand
TACTGCGCAATTTAAACAACTTTATATATTAACTTTCTTCTTTACATGTTATGAAATGTCCTTCAACAAATCAAGTTGGCAGAGCCATTCCTTATATGATAGGTGGATTTCTTATTCTTTTAGTGGTACTTTCATTACCATCTCTTCTAAAAGAACGAGGAACTGAACTCTTTCGGTATTATATCTTAATGTTTATTGCTTTATTTGCTTATGGTATGAGAATGACTTGGAGAATTTGGAAGAAAAGTAAAGAAGAATATCCTAAATAATAGAGAAATAAAAAATAAAGTAGAATAAAAAATAAAATTTAGAGTTTTTTTTGGTCGCCCATGTAATGTTGCAGAACTTTTGGAATTAAGACAGAACCATCTGCTTGTTGATACTGGTTTAAGATACCAATCATAATTCTATTTGCAACGCCGCCTGTAGCATAAAACGAATGAGCATATTCTTTTTGACCATCACCTTCACACTTAATATTTCCGCGTCGTGTTTGAAAGTCTGTGGTCATACCAATACTGCCAACTTCTGCCCAACGCTCTTCACCAGCAAGCCAGACTTCCATATCTCGCTCAATGGATGCTTTGCCTGCCATATCATTAGCACAAAGTGTTATCATACGGAAAGGCAATTCGAGCGTTTGATAGAGTTCTTTCATTTCTTCAAAGAGCGTTTCATACTCTGCCATAATCTTTTCTTTGGTGGAAATATGAATAAGCTCTACTTTGTCGAATTGATGGGTACGATAGAGCCCTTTGTCATCTTTATTCGTTCCAGCTTCACGACGGAAACACGGTGTGTACGCCATAACTTTTAGAGGAAGATCTTTTTTGTTTAAAACTTCATTAGCATAAACTGCCATGATAGAAATTTCTGCAGTTCCAACAAAGACTTTGCCATCTTCTGTTCTGTAGACTTCTTTTTCGCCGCCAGGATAATGACCTGTGATGTACAAGTTTTCTTCGTTGACAAAAAACGGAGGTAGTAATTCGTAGTACCCTTTTTTTCTCCAAAAGTCAAGTAAGAAGTTTGTAATTGCTCGAGTAAATCTAGCACCATTACCTGTTAACATCCAACCACGATCACCAGCTGCTTTAATGCCTCGCTTAAAATCTGCAAGACCTAAATCAACAAGGAGTTCCCAATTAGATTTTCCTTTAAAGTCAAAGTTTGGTTTGGTTCCGCCAGTAAATTCTTCTCGGTTCTCGTTTCCTCGAGGAACTCTGTCATCAAGAATATTTGGTAATGCGTAACGAAGTAAGTCGAATTCTTTTTGTAATGCGTTCATGTTAGGTTCAGCATCTTTAAGGTCTGTTGAGACTTGTTTCATTTCAGCAATCATGGCATCAGTGTTCTCGCCTGATTTTTTTAGTTTGTTAATTTGCTCGGAAGAGGAGTTTCGTGTTTTTCGAAGGAGCTCTACTTCTTTTTTCACGGTGTTGAGCTCTTTGTATACAGCGATAAGTCTGTCTACATCAACATCCCTCTCTCGGTCGCTAACAGCTTGTTTAACGACGTCGGTGTTTTCCAATACAAATTTCATGTCTAACATGGTAGTAGAATAAAGCAAGAGAGCGTTTAAAAAGGTTGCGTTCTAAGGTTATATTGGTTCCTAGAGGGAGAATTATACATTACTTTCTCTTTCCAATAACTCGAGCTCTTAACTGAGGAAGTTTCTCAGGATGTTTCTTTTGTAGAAATGCAATCATTTCTTCTCTTACAAAACAACGTAAGTCCCACCCTTTACCAGAATCTTTAGCACTCATCAATGCGCGAACTGTTATTGTCTTATCGTTGGTACCTGTAACTTGCAAAGAATTTACTTTTCCATCCCATAAATCGGTTTTCTTAAGAATTTTTGTTAGCTCTTTTCGCATAGCATCAACAGGCATGGTGTAATCAACAAAAAATTCTGCAGTACCCCAAATGTCAGCTGATGTTTTTGTCCAATTTTGAAATGGTTTCTCAACAAAATAAGTAATCGGAAGTACCAGTCGTCGTTGATCCCAAATTTTAACCACAATATGCGTGGCATTAATTTCTTCAATACGACCCCATTCACCTTCAACAACGACCACATCATCAATTCTAACTGGTTGTGTGAATGCAATTTCAAATCCTGCAAGAATGTTCCCTAATAATTTTTGTGCTGAAAATGCAAGCATAATACCTATAATTCCAGCTGAAGCTAAAATGCTGGTGCTAATTTGTCTCATACCATCAAACTGACGAAGCGCGAGTGCTAAGGAAACAAGAAAAATAACGATGTTAATAACGATACGAACGTAACGCATACGAGTATGTCTTTTTCTTTCCTCTAAATTATTTGATTTGGTCATGTCATGCTTTAGCATACTATGTTTAATGAGAATGTTAATGAGTTTGTTGATGGTCCAACCACCCAGAAGGAAAATAATGCTTAATAAAATCTGTGTAAAGAGTTTGATTGTTTCTTGCGTAAATTCGCTTGTTAGTTGAGGAAGAAAACCATAGCTAATAAATGCTATAATAAGTAATAATAAGGGTAATGCCGCTCTGTGCCACTTAATTTTCACTTCCTGATTTTTAATCATAGTTTCTTATAAGAATTCGTAGTTTATTAGTGTTGTGGGTAAATAAGTGTTTATATGTAGATAATCTTTACTTCAGGAAAGTCTTTTTGGAGTTTGAGTATTCCGGGTGCAAGTAAACCTTCTTTGACTGCAAGACACCAACCAGCAATAAGAAGCGTGTTGCCTTTAAGAAATAAAGGAAAGCTACGGCAAAGTTCTGGACGAGAAGCGTATATGCCGCAACTCGCATCGCTTTTGAGATGCTCGCAACCCTCTAAGCGAAGAGGAACAATAAACATACCATCTTTTCTAACGGTTTTCTTTTTGAACTGTTCGGCTTCCTTTTTTTCAAGAAGTAATTCGCCAATACGACAACAACGAGCTTCGCACGGCTTTTGACAAAATGAGCTAATACTATTAGCAAGTAAGGCAACTACTTCTGGTAGTGCAAGTTGCTTTGAGGATTTTTCCATAAAGGGTAATTGCTACCACTAGCAAACGCTGTTTTCTTCTAAAAACGTTTTAGAATGAACCCTTATAAATGGTCAAGGTTGTTTTTATACTTGCGCTTTTCTAGTGGGAGCCTTAGCAAACTCTTTTTTCTCGTACTTCTTCTCGTCTTTTCTGATTTCTTTTGAAAGAACAATAAGAGCTATTAGATTAGGCACGGCCATGAAAGCAACAGCAATATCACCTATTGCCCACACAAGTTCAAGTTGTAAAAGCGCGCCAAGACCCACAAAAAGAATGTAAAACAATCTGTAGCCATGAATTACTTTTGTGCTAAATAAATATTCTAAGAATTTTTCGCCGTAGTAACTCCAACCAATAATTGTTGAAAATGCAAAAAGTACGAGTGTAACTAAAACAATATAGTTCCCAATTGAAGGAATTCCTGCAGAGAATGCAGCTGATGTTAATGATGCGCCATTAAGATTTGTTTGCCAAGTGCCCGTCATAATAATTACAAAACCTGTTAATGAACAAATAACGATGGTGTCGATAAATGTTTGCGTCATAGAAATAAGTCCTTGTGTCATAGGATTTTTTGTTCTTGCAGCGGCTGCGACAACTGGCGCGCTACCCAAACCTGATTCGTTAGAGAATAATCCTCGAGCAACACCCATACGAATAGTCATCATAATAGTTGCACCAGTAAAACCACCAACTGCAGCAGTGCCAGTGAATGCTGACTTTACAATGAGTGCTATAGTCTGCGGAAGAATTGAGATGTTGGAAATAACAATATACATCGCGCCAATAAAGTATAAGCCGATCATGACAGGAACGAGTTTTCCAGTAACCTTACTGATGCTGTGAATTCCTTTGAGAATAATAACTGCCACACTTATCATTAAGACAATCGCTGTGATTATGACTGGGATGTTAAGGTTGGCTGACACTACCTCAGCAATAGAATTTGATTGTATCATATTACCAATTGCAATTGCAGCAAATGCTCCCATGACTGCAAAAAAGCCAGCGGCAAACTTCCAATTCAATCGTTTAGCCATAACATACATAGGACCGCCAGACATATGACCAAATTTATTCTTCATACGATATTTGATGCCAAGAAAACTTTCAGCAAACTTTGTTGCCATACCTAAAAGACCTGTTATCCACATCCAAAAGAGAGCACCAGGACCACCAATTGCAATGGCTGTTGCAACACCAACTATATTACCTGTGCCAACAGTTGCAGCTAATGCGGTCATTAATGCTTGAAAATGAGAAATATCTCCAACGTGTTTATCATTATCTTTATGGCGACTAAAAGCCATTTTTAACGCATGACCTAAATGTCGAAACTGCATACCTTTTAGACGAATGGTAAGTAGAATTCCTGTTCCTAATAAAAGAATTGCTAGAGGATAACTCCAAATAAAGTCGCCTATTTTTGTAATAAATTCAATTGCGGCCATTCTTTTTGTTTATTATCTATTTGCCTTTTCTTCTAATTGGATTAAATATGCTATGTGTTGGTGTTGGTTTTTGAGGGAACACACCTGAACTAACCTTTCTAACATCTTCAATAGTGTAGAACGCTTTAGGATTATGCTTCATAATAACATCGCCAACTTTTTGAATATCTCTCACGTGAACAACAGTGTAGATAATGGTTGATTTATCCTTTTGATCGGCTGAGCGACTCATGGTAATTCCAAACCCTTTGCCTTTTAATTCTTTAATGAGATTTTTACTATCAAGTTTAGTAATTATTCTAAATAGTACTTCTCCAATTTTAATCTTCTCACTAAAATACATGCCTAGATATGTGCCTGCAGCAAAGCCGCCTGCGTAAGCAATCATCCAAACAGGATTGTCCATAGAAGTAATAATTTGTCTCACAACTATTAACCAAATAAGCACTTCAAAGAAGCCAATTAAAGGCGCCCAGAGTTTTTGACCTTTTGCGATAAAAACTAAACGAAGTGTTCCTAGACTCATATCGCAAAGTCTTGCAATAAAAATAAGAAGAGGCATAATTAACCAATTAAAAATTCCTGTTTCCATAAACAAAACCAAGTCCATATACTCTTCTTCGTTTTTTTCTCCTTATTAATGTTTCCTTTATAAACCACTTTTTATTTTTTCAAGCCAAAATTTATAAATGGAGTTTTTATTAGAAATCACATGCGAAAAGTATTGTTGTTAGTCGTGCTGTTACTTTGCTTGCCTTTAGCTACAGCTTACTATGCTGATATAGTTGTGGATGTTGCTCCGACAGGAGAAGTATCCATTAGTGGGACAACTAATCACCCAACATTACTTGTTAAAGCAAGTCAGAATTATACTTCTAAAGATGCACAATATTGGCTCTTGAATATTACTAAGGACGGTTTTTTTGAAGCAGGGGTTGTTGAGATAATGCTTCCTAAAGGAACTGATGTTAATTACTTGAAAGCACCATCTTTTTCTCGATTTACTCAGGCTAATGATCGTTTAGTTATTGTAAGTACTCTTGAAAATAAACCTTTTTCATTTCTCGTGCAATATTCTATAACTCCTGAAGAAACAAATGATTCTTTTAAGGTTTGGTTTGTTATTCTTATCGCGACAGTTAGTATTTTTCTCTCACTTTTTTTATTCAAGAAAAAGAGGGCTACAACTGATTTTGATTTGAGTGTGCTTCCGTCGCGCCAACGAGCAATCATGAAGATTCTTATTCGGCATAATGGACGACTAACACAAGCACAGCTTGAGAAGTCTATGGATTTGCCTAAATCATCTCTTTCTAGAAATGTGGATGCGCTTGTACGTCTAGGTCTTATTGAAAAAATTCCAACAGGCATGACGAATGTTTTGAAATTGAAAAAATAATTTTCTGACATATTTTGAGTACTTGTTCTGCTTTGTGCTCTAAAATCTTGTATTTTTGTCACCAGCGTAACTTGTTCCGCTTTGTTCCGGTGAAAACATATATGTTGTTCCGCCTATATTATTCTTATACAACCAGGAAATGGTTGGAGGTGTATATAATGAAAATAAAATATTTAGCGCTATTAATGGTGTTACTTGCTTTGGCAGCTCCTTTTGCTCTAGCAGACAATAATACTAATAGCACACAAGGAAATGAAACAGTCGTTGATGATGACGATGGTTATATTAATGACACAGATGTTGAAGTTAATGATACAGATGAAATTGAATGTATGATGACATCTGAAGGAGCAGAAGTACGTTT
>CAZSZY010000033.1:0-6758 GCA_964611285.1 uncultured Methanosarcinales archaeon | reverse complement strand
TATTAGTAAAAAGAGTTAAATTAGAAATAACCATGTAGAAACCTGCAAAAAGCAAACTTAAGAAAATCTCACTTCGGTTAACAAAGAATAAAGCAATAACATAAACAATCAAAGATATTAAAAGAAGAAGAACTTTAAAAGTAAAAATGTTGGAAATATATTTATCTGCTTTTCGAAAATCTTTAGATAAATTAGTTATCATTAGCGGACTTAAACCCCAATCGGCAAAAAGGAAAAAAAATCCCACAAAAGCAAAAATAAAACTATAAGTGCCCAATCCTTCTGCGCCTAAAATCCTAGTAATTAAAATAATTAAGACATACGACATCATATTTCCTAATACTGAAGAAATCGTTATCCACGAAGTATTTTTTATAAAATCAAAGCCAGTTCCAACTATAGGAAACCCCGCCTTTTCCATCCACCTAAAAAAAAAGTTATTCATTTTATAACTAACCACCAACAAATATTAAAAAACAAATTTTAATTAAAAGAAATAAGCAAAAAGCACTTTAAAAAACTTTGGAAAGAAAACTCTTTATTTAAAAGAAAAAAACAAAAAATAGAGCTCTAAATGAGCTCTTCCCCTTGTACAACCATTGGATCGTCTGCTATTGTTTTTTGCACTTCAGCATCTTCAACAGACCCTTCGCTTGCAGTTATTTTTTCAAAATAAGCTGTTGGGCGAATGGTTGTAATGCTTGTTGTGTGGATAACATACTTTCCGTCTTTACTTTTTCTAAATCTCGTATCAATTAGCGGCATCTTTCGAAGCTGCTCTTCTTTTTTATTAGTTAAACCCATGTTTATCACCAATAGCAACAAGCGAAGAAGTGTTTAAAGAAATCAACGGAAGAAAAGCTGAAAATCTTTCGATTTTTATAATCTCTAACAATATTTACTAAAACAAAAGAATTTATATAATGTACTACAATTATATAATATATGTTACAAAAAAGTAGTACTTTTAGCGTGTTGGAACAATTCTTTAATGAACCAACAAAACAACACTATTTAATGGAACTTGCGAGAGCTATACCTTTAGCACATACTTCTGTAAGTAGAATTCTTAAGGAATTAGAAAAAGAAAAAATCATCAACAAAAAACTACAGGTAAAGAATTCGAGAACATTTCCAGTCTATCAAGCAAATATTAATCTCGAAAAATATAAACAATATAAAAAAATACATAATCTACAAAGTATTTTTGAGAGTGGACTCATACAGACTATTCAATCGCAAGTATTCTCTGAAACAACTGTATTATTTGGTAGTTATTCTCGTGGCGAAGATACTGAAACAAGCGATATTGATATATTCATACAAGGAAAAGAAAAAAATATTAATACACAAAAATTTGAAAAACTCCTTCATCGAAAAATTCAAATTCATTTTGCAAAAAACATTACAAAACTACCCAAAGAACTTCAACTTAACATCATTAACGGCATCCTACTTGATGGGTTCTTAGACTTGCCACTGGACAAACACTCATAAAGTAGTTAAATATAAACTTGAGTTAATACTATATGAATGCTGTTGTTAACTCAGAAATCGTTAGAAACAAAATACACGCAATCAGAGGAGTACAAGTTATACTCGATAGAGACTTAGCAGAGTTATACAATGTTGAAACAAAAGCCATTAATCAAGCTGTAAAAAGAAATAGTGAACGATTTCCAGAAGATTTTATGTTTCGGCTGACACCATCAGAAAAAAACGAACTGGTCACAAATTGTGACCGGTTGCAAAATTTAAAGCATTCAACGGTTCTACCATTTGTTTTCACCGAACAAGGCGTTTCTATGCTTTCAGGAGTTTTAAAAAGCAAGAGAGCTATTGAAATAAATATCCAAATTATGAGAGCTTTCGTCGCTATGCGTTCATTTATTTCAAAAAATGTTGCTTTATTTGCAAGATTGGATCAAATAGAACAAAAACAACTAATACAGGATCAGAAATTTGAGAAAGTCTTCTCCGCTTTAGAATCGCACATCCCTAAGAAAGGTATATTTTATGAAGGTCAAGTATTTGAAGCATATACTTTCGTCTGTAATCTAGTGAAAAGAGCAACAAAAGAGATTGTATTAATAGACAATTATGTTGATGAATCTATATTAACTATACTCTCCAAAAAAAAGAAAAATGTTCATGTAAAAATATACTCTAAGCAAATTTCCAAACAATTACTTTTAGATGTAAAGAAATATAATTCTCAATTTGAAAAGATTGAAATTATAAAGTTTGATAACTCCCACGACCGATTTCTCATCATAGACAAGCAATACACATATCATTTCGGCGCATCACTGAAAGATTTAGGGGAAAAGTGGTTCGCATTTTCCAAGTTTGAAAAAGGAACAATGGAAATGCTTAGAAGAATAAAAAGTGACTATTGAGCTTTTCAATAAAGATAATAAAGATGGAGAATTTCAAGAACTTGAGTTATCGACAAATTGTCGACAACTGAAAAGACACTATCAAATTTTTAGGATTATGAGGGAAATCAACAATCATAATTTTAAACTGGTCGAATTCGACCAGTTAAGAAATCTTGCGGGAAGCAAGGTATTTTTATTATCTCCAACCAAAAGAGTCTCCACGTGATTTGTTTGCGGAAACACCGCGGAACTATTCGTTCCTAGTGTCCACTCAAACCTTAACCATCAATTCGCTGCAACACAAGCAAAGTCTCAACATGAGGGGTTTGAGGGAACATTGCAGAAAAACAAGGTTTTTCTTGATGTCTCCAAAAACAAATCACTTCTTTTCGAGAACCAAAAGGGTCTCGACGTGATTTGTTTGCGGAAACATGTCATATCCTTTAAAGAAAACTTCTTCATAATTATCTGGAAAGTACTGCAAGTCATCTTTTTGTGTTTTGGGATTACAAGACATGTAAATAATTGTTTCTGGATCTGCAGCCACTATTTTTTCCACAATTTTTCTTCCTAAACCACTTCTTGGAGGATCAACAATAATAGTATCTACTTCCATAGGAGCAAAGTCTGCGAACTTCTTCATAGGTGATGCGAAAAATAATACATTCTTGTTGTTTGTTTTCGCATTTTCTTTAGCAATGATGATTGCGGACTCTACTTCTTCAATACCAATAATTGATTTTGCCTTATCTGCAACAAATAACGTAATTGCACCAACACCGCAACAAAGGTCGATGGTGTTCCCATGAACATGTTTTTTTATTTCTTCAAACATAGTTACTGCTACAACGCTGTTTGCTTGAAAAAAGCTCCATGGAGAAAAAGCTAATTGTACATCGCCCAGACGTTCAGTTATGGATTCTTTTCCAATAATTAATTTTGGCTCAACAAGTGGAATGGAAACATCAGTAATTTCATCATTAATTAACCAGTATATGCTTGTTATTTTGTTTTCGAGTGTTGTAAAGATTGCTAGTAATTCTTTTTCTTGCTCTTTTGTTGGTGATGTAGAAGTAAAAATGAGCATTGATTCGTTTGTGTTAGGTGCAAAACGAATAGTTACATATCTTAGAAACCCTATGTGTTCTAAAAAATCATACGAGGAAATTTTATGTTCTACTAAAAGTGCCTTAACTTGTTTCATAATATCTCTTGCTGACTTTGGGAGAAGAAGACATTCGTTAATTTCTACAACTTCTCGAAAATTCCCTCGCTTTCTTAGACCAAGCTTATCAAATGCATAAACAAAATCCATTCGATTTCTATACTCCAAATTTTTTGAAGCTAAATCAATATCAACTTTTTTTCCAAATAATTCTTTTAGGTAATCTTTTCTAATTTGTAATTGTGATGAATACTCGATATTTTGATATCGACAACCACCACACTCAGAAAAATGTTTACAAGCGGGTTCTTGAGTTGTTAATGTGGACTCATCTATCTTATCAAAGAAATCTTTCTTTTTTTTCTTAGGTCGTCTGGACATTACTAGGTAGAACTAGAGTTTGCTTATAAGGATTTCTTCAATTTTGCAATAAAGAAACCTTGCACACCCGTTTTATGTGGCCAAAATCTTTTTGTTAGATGCATATCTTTAGATAATTCTTGATCAAAAACAGTTGTAAGACCTGCGTCACCAATTTTTACAGGTATTGGCTCTAAAGACATATCAGGATATTTTTTTAGAAACCAGTCAATAACCATTTCATCTTCTTCTGGTTCAAGTGAACAAGTAGAATATACTACGTGACCACCTTTGTTAAGCACGCGATACGCTGCTTTAAGTAAATCTTTTTGTAGATTTGCTCGTTCTTTGAATTGTTGAGGCGCTCGCTCCTTGAAAAAATTAGTTTCCACACAAAAATTTCCTGAACAAGGAGCATCGAGAAGCACATAATCAAATTGTAATTCTAAATCATCAGCATAACGAGCGTCCTTTTTGAAGACAGCAACAGAAGCTATTCCCAGTCGCTCTATGTTGCTTTTAAGAGCATCAATTCTTGGCATGTTATTATCAAGTGCAGCAATTACTGCTTTGTCATAAGTAAGTTCTGCGAGTTGTGTTGTTTTTGAACCAGGAGCTGCACACATGTCAAGGATGGTTAACGGTTTTTCAGCGGTCTGCGAATCAGTAACAGCTATATCCTCTAACAACACTCGTGCAGGTATTTGGCTTGCTGCTTCCTGCAAATAGAAGAGACCTGAAAGATATTCTATAGTTGATGCTAAAGAGAATGGCGCTTCGTAAAAAAAGGCGTCAGAAAGGAAGGAAATGGGCTCTAGCTTAACTCCTTTCAGAGAAAGTTTCTTGTAGAGCTCTGTTGAGGAAGTACGTAAGGTATTTACTCGAAGAGCAGGTTTTAAAACAATGTCCTCAGGACTAAATGTTTCTCCAAGTCGCTCATAGCGTTCCAATAAAGTATTCATTGTTATCAATCCACATTAATGTAAATGGTACCTGTGCTTTCATCAATTTTATCAATTAAATCAATATCTGCACACAATTCTTTAATTTCTTCCCAAGAACTCAATTTTCGTAGTTCGTTAATTTTATCGAGGATGACTTTTACTTCAGCATAATGCTCGTAAATAAGTTCTCCTTTTTGTTGATTTTCTTTTTCCTTCTTTTGCAAACCAACAAGTAATTGATTTTGCTTTTTAATAATAGTCTCTGTTTTAGATAAAGCAGTGGATGCATCTTTTTTTGCTTCTTTTTCTTCGTCTCGTTTTAATCCTGCTAATGTTAACTGAGCAATTGCTTCATTAAAAGAACTTTGAGAAGTTATATTTTCTTTAACATCAGTAAGAGCCACAGGAAATGCTTCTTCGTTAAAGACGTATGCTTCTGTTTCTTGAATAAAAAGCCCATGTAAAGCATCAAATAATTTTTGAACATGATCTTGATCAAGAGCAGATGGAGAGAAATCTTTTTGCACTTCTGCTCGGCGAACAACTTCTTCAGCATAAAGCCCGCCCAAACTACAATCAATTGCTAAGGATTTTACAATAGATTCTTTAGTGCTTTCTGCTAAGAGTTCTTGAAACTGAGGAAGAGAAAGTAAACTAGGGTCTAATTGTTCTGGAGGAAACACGTATTGTTTTCCAGGAAGAAGTTTTCGTTCTTCACTCCAAATCTTTGAATGAAGGACGGAAAGAATCTTATTTTTTTCATCAACAAGCAACATATTCCCTGGAGAAATAAACTCTATGACTAATTTATTTGGACCATGCTTTGTGGAAAGACCTATTTCAATAATTCTTTCAAAATGATATTGCTTGATGCTTGTAATATGCGCATTTGTTATCTTTCTTCTTAAACCGGTGCAAAATCCTGGAGGTGCATCGGGAAAGACAGGTTTAAAGGAACTTAAACAAAGAAGACGCGGTAATGAGATGTATAAAAACTGTTTTCCCTTCCCTGAAACATGAAGACTAAAAAGAAAATCATCAGTGGGCTTTTCCTGCTGAAAAACCTTTTCTATTTTAGCCCCTACTAAAAATTGAAGTTCACCTACAACATGTCTGAGTTCAAAAGAAGATAAAACGCTGTTCATAACGTCTTAGAAGGCGTATCTCTTTTTATAGATTTGTGTCACATAACTTTACTAATATAGGTATTGGAAAACAGTACTTTCTAACACTATATTTTTCTGAACATAAATATATTTAAAGAAAAACAAATATGAAAGATACACTACATATAGTGGGTGTAGAAAGCTTGAAACACTACCTGTAGTGTTTTTCCTCAAGAATGAGAAAACGCGTGTGAGGCGATAGAAACGGCAATAACAACTAAAATCGGCGACAAAGGGAAAACAAATATTCTATTTGGCCATAAAATAGACAAAACAAGTCCAATTCTAGAAGTAGCAGGCACAGTAGATGAACTTAACGCTGCAATTGGTGTAGCGCGGGCTCATGCAACCGCCCCCGGTATGAAAGAAGAACTATTATCTTTACAACACGCATTATTTGTTATCGGCGCAGAAGTTGCAACACTTGTTGAAGACTTTCCAAAACTAAAACGAACCATCAATCTAGACAGCATAACACGTATTGAGAAAGAAATTAACGAGCTAGAAAAGTATAATGACATTGACAACTGGTTTATTCCTGGAGAATCACCAAGTTCTGCACACTTAGAATTATCACGAACTATTGCTCGACGTCTTGAACGAAGATTACTTCACGTAGAACATCATAACGAGCACACACGAATTTTTGTAAATAGAATTTCTGATTATCTCTGGCTCCTCAGCCAAAAAGAAGAGTATTACATCAGAGGCATTGAACGAAAGAGCACAGAAGAAAGTAAAG
>CAZSZY010000032.1:0-7081 GCA_964611285.1 uncultured Methanosarcinales archaeon | reverse complement strand
TCTTGGTCATCAATTAATACTAATGCATTAATTCTATCTTGAGGAGGAACATCACTTTTTGGACTGGAAGCTTCACCTTCAAGAGAGTCATCTTCTTTTTCGGGATTGTTCTGGCTAGGAGGAAGAAGTGTAATACCCATAATATATCCTTCAAGTCGACTAAGAATTTTTTCTTTGAATTTATCTAAAGAACCCTTAATTTTCTCAAGTTTTTCTTTTTGATCATCAGGAATTTGTGCTAATACTTTATCAAGTTCCGTTGGGCCTGAAGCGGACTTTTTTACAACAGGATTTTTTGTTGCTTTCTTAACTGGTTTTTTAGACACCTTTGCTGTAGATTTCGCTTTAGGTTTTGCCGCCTTTTTGGTTGTTTTCTTAGAAGTCTTTTTTGCTCGCGCCGACGTTTTCGGTGAAGATGATGTTTTAGCCATAATTTCCCTCTTTTTTCAGCATTAAACCGGCTGAGGTATATCTTTTAAAAGGCAGACGGCCTTTATAAATATTATGCTCATAAGAAGCCACAACACGAAACCTTAAAAAGAAAAACACCTTATATAAAGAACATGAGCGAAAAACTTGAAGACAAGCTGCCAGAAGCCGAGAAGTATAAACAAGAAGCAGCCAAATTAAAAGAAGAGCTACACGCAGCATTTGAAAAAGCTGAACCGTATATTCTTCATATGCAAGCTCGACACGTTGAAGGTCTTCATAAGCTGTATAAAGAAAAGCTTGGGTACACAGGAATAGGAGACCCTGAATCCATGAACGAGTTTAAACATGATTATTTTAGCAAGAAAGAAAACCATGAAGAAACCATTGATTTCATCACTGACTTTCATGTACATCGAGCTCTTCTTGCCTACGGATTAATTAAAAGCAAAAAACCAATACATAAATTAAGCGAGAATGAATTTAAGACACTTACCGCAGAAGCACAAGTTGAAGCAGTAAGACTTCGACAAGAAGAAAAAAGTATGTACAATAGATTGTTACAAGACTACTCTGGCCTCTCAACTAAAAAATTACAACAACTCCTTAAAGAACACGAACATCAATTTACTATTGCTTATTCTCAAAAACTGTTGCCAGAAATACTTGCAAAACACCAACAAGAAAGAGTAAATATGGAACACACGGGTATTCTTGACAAAATAACAGAACAACATAAATTCTATGATCCAGAACTTAAAAAAATGACTGAGGACATAGTCCAACAAAAAAGACAATTAGCATACATGCAAGCGATGCAAGACGAAGAACTAGATGGTGAAAATTACAAACTTCCACAACGACGCGTAGAAGAAACAGCAATTCCACAAATGAATTCAGGAGCGCCCCCACCACCTAGCGGCGGACAAGTAGCGCCAACACCTGGGGCGCAAGCACCAGGACCTAGCGCTTAGAAATTATTCTTAGTAAAACTATAAAATAGTACAATACAAAAAAAGAAATAAAAACGTTCTATATGGTTGGTTGAACCCAACGCTCTTTACCAATCTGATATTCTTCAGGATCCAAATAGTTTTCTAAAATATCCCAACTCGTTGGTAATGGTTGCTCCAAAACATAAAATGTTAAAGGTCTATCTGCAAGTGAATAAAGCATTGCAGGGGTTATTTCAAAAGTAAAAACAGCTCCTCCACTTGGCCAAGAGCTAAAGTTCATTGATGGAAGCATCGTTGACTTTTCAGCTTCCCAGAACGCATACCATTTTGGATCGTTAATAGATATTGTTTTATTTGGAATAAACAAATTAGTCTCATCAATAAGATATGCTTCAACAGAATAATTACCAGGAGCCAACTCCATGAAATAATGCTCGGGAATTTCCACAGCATAATCTACAGTAAGGTCTGCTGATAACAATAACGTTTCTTTAGTTTGCTCATAAACAGAATAATTAATTGTTCCTTGCTCATATAAACTCGTTATAGTGACAAGTTGATCTTCGAAATTAAATGGAACTGGTGGCACCACTCTATAATTAAGGAAACTTAATCGAGGAACAGAAGAATCATAAGGAGTTGCCGGAAGTCTATTAAGATTGAAAAATACTGTTTGATTTGCATTAAGCGCGCTAGCACTAGTTTCATATTCAAAAATAGCTTCGGTTCCCAAACCACTTAAACTGGAAGTGTTGTTTTGACTTCTTGTTAAGATAACAATTTCTTTGTCTACAACAGGCCACAAGTCAAACTCGAAGTATTGATTAGGATTATCAACTCTGTTATTATACGCGTAAGACTCGCCAAGGTAACCAAAAGCTTCATATTTAATATATCCACCTAACTCACAATAAGGCATCGTTGTTGTCAATGTTGTCTTCGCACCATCTCGTTTTGTTTGGCCAATAACATATTCATCACCGCAAATATAGCTAATAATGACATCTTCTAATGGCTCACCCGTAACTTGGTCAAACGTTGCAATAGTAATTTCTTGAGGTAAACGAAGCTGATAACTTGCTAAACTAATATCTAAAGGAGTTGAAAAGTCAGCATACGTAAAATTTTGATAAGCAGGTTCATTGTTTCGTACATTTACTTCAACTGCAAATTGAAAGTCATACCCTTCGCCGTTCATTGCTTCTGGATCATGAATTTTAATAATTAAAGGATAACTAATGTGATAACCAAATCTGTAATCTTTAATACCAGGAAGAACACTACCAATAAAATCCATCATGACGCTATCACTTAGAATATCATCTGGTCTAATAAGTATGTCTCCACCGTCAATTGCGAACATAATATCATCATATGTATATTGATGAGTAACTTCATATGGATACAATGTATTAGATGTTTTTGGAAGCAAAGCATCATACATTCCTTGAGCAAACAAAGTATATTCTCCTAAATCTTCTCTCTGATAAATTCGTTCACCATTTGCTGTGTTTGCAAAGCGAACAAAATTCATAAAAGGCAACAAGTCATATTGCAATATTTGTTTTATTTCAGGTTGTACCCAAATCTTTTCATTACTTGATAAATCCATTTCACCTACAGGAGGTAATGCAGCATCAATACCAGAATAAGCTGTAACAAAATTCATCGTCTGATGTTCATAATAATTATATTCTCTTTCAAAATCAATAATTTCTTCTGCAAATTCATACATTGCAAGTAAATCAACATCAAACGTTACAATATAATCATCAACAATTTTCATATCTTGACTACTATGAGAAGAAATTCTTGTTGGGTAAGATAACACTACAGTTGTTTGTCCAGAACCAAAATAAACATCTGCTTCTGGTTCACCAATAAGTTCTAAATCATAAACTTCACTAATACCTGTAAATTCATTAATACAAGTGCCAACATTTTCAGTAACATAATCTTCTATTTGTTTTTCAATACTATCATCACCAGAAAGTACACCAAAACAATTTTCACTTGCTGGAGAACATAAAGGATATTGACATGAAGCTTCACAACCAGAAGGATTATTACAATTTTCTAAATGGCGCCAGAAAGGAACAATGTATGGTGAGAACTCTACAGCTTCGCCTCGATAGGAAGGTTTTGCAAGTGATGGAAGAATAGTTAATGCGCCACCCTGTTGACCAATTTTAACAATTGCTTCACCAGCCGTTTGCTCTAAACAACGCTCAATTAATTCCATTGCTGGACGAGCTTCCAAAGAAACTTCAGGTTCTTTAATACCAGGTTTGTCTTCTGTTACTTCTTTACTAATAAAAAACACGAGAATCGCAGCTAGAAGTATTACTGCGCCTACAATTGCGAAAAGCGTTACTTGTCCTTTTTTTTGTTTACTCGCCATTCTTTTAACCATTAAATCCAATTACTACTAGAGCCATAATTAGTATTTTGCCCATTATACACTATGTTATTATAATTATCCATACTAAACAAACTATTTAGATTAAACCCTGCACCGTTTTGTTGATTACCACCTTCACCATATAATTCTGCTAAAGCGTTTTGAATATAATCACTAGGTACGGGAACACCAGTATCAAAAGCAGTATCTCCTTGATCAGCAATAACTATATCTCTACAATATTTCTTTTTGCCTGCAAGACCTTCACCAGGAGGATAAGCTTTTTTGAATACAAAACAAACTTTTGTATATTCTTCTTCACTAATAACTGGTTTCTTAAAGTCATGAACTTCGCCATAGGAAAGTTCAATCCAATTATCTTCAAATAAATTAACACTCGTTTCTTTCTTCGTCTCAAAGAAAACTTGATACTCCATTTTCTCATCAGTCGGAGAGTTAGTTGGTGGATGAACATTTCCAAGATAATACACAACAGTATACAAGTACATTGTTTGTTTATCACCATCAAGTACTACAGGAAAGTCAACTCGCTCTACTGCTTGCGTTAATACTGCCCGACAAAGTTCATCATAACACTGAATTACAGAACCATCAACAGAAGGCGTTGTTAGTGGATTGTATTTTCCATTACAAACTGTTTGTTTTTGATTATCAATATTATTTTTTAAGTAATACACTACATCAGTTACTAAGCTATCTGGTCCAAAAAGACTTGTGGAAGTCATTTTATCTAACCAACCAAGACGAGCAGCTAAAGCAACAGCTTGATTAACAGCAAAATCAGTAATGAAATTTAGTCTATCTTCTCGAATTTGCGCATCTTCAGCAACAGCTTCTTTTATAACATCTTTAACTCCAGTATCAGATGCAGTTTCGATCTCATTCTCTAATTTTTTTATTTCCGTATCATATTCTGTTTTTAATCTTTCTTGACTGGCTTTTAATGTATCCAGTTCAAGTTGTGCTGCCATAGCAGGGTCATCCCATTCAACATCATATTGACTTGAATCAGAAATATCACCCCAACCAACATTTCCAGAATCAATTCTGGCTTGCAATGCATCTATTCCTCCTTGCAAATTCTCATTTGCAGTAAAATATTCTTTATTTGCATTATTAATATTATTTTTTATAGGTTCAACTTGTAAATAAGTATCAGTAAAACCTAAACGTTCAGCTTCTTTTTTAAGCAAGTCTGCTTTCATCTCATCACTAAGAAAATTATAAGGAATTCCTTCCGCATCAACTCCTGCAAAATAACTTTCTGGATCTGAAATCATTAAATCAAGATCACGACTATTTTCTATCTGTGTATAAGAAGAAACTGTACTATAAAGAGATTTCATTGTATCTTGACTAATTAAAAGATTACCCTGCTTAGACATTTCTTCTAAATTTGTTCTAACTGTAGGGTCATTTAAAGCTTTTTCAAATTCAGCAAGATTACTATAACCAGATGTTTTATACATTTCTTCAAGCGTGAAATAACTCAATTTATGTGCAGTTTTAACATTTCCCTTATAGAAGTCATTATTTGCCAAGGTATTTTCACTATCTAAATCATATGTACCATCTGCTTTTTTAACAAGAATACCCTTCTCATCTGTTTTTATTTTTATTAAATCCTTAGGATTTTCTTTGTCAAAATACCAACCTTTATTATTCAATCTTTCTTGATTATCGGCACCCCATTTTTTTGCAGCTGATGTCCATTCTTCAGTTCTTTCATAATATGCATTAGAAGTTTTACTAAGTTCTTTTGTTTTGTAGTAAGGTTCAACATCTTTAGGTTCCATTTGAATACTATTCCAGTAATAATAAAGAGGTCGTTGATTGCCGTAATTATAATAATTAGGTGTATTGTAACCACACGTTGTTAAGTCAGCATTATTGCAAAGTGCAGCATCACAATTATTACTTACAGGAGGATAATAGAACTGTCCTCGAGACTTCTCGGACTGATACATGATATCTCCTACAGATTTAGGAATCTTACAAGCCACGAGGTTCCAAACTCCAGAAACCTTATCTTTAGGAGGTTTGTCCGCCCATTTTTTACAAAGGAAGTTATCTAAAACAGTTTGTAGTATTGTTGGTGCTGCTGTTTGCACCGTGGCGGCAGCATTATCCATCAAATTAGTCATTACTCTTGTATAAGGAACTGCTTCATATACTTCACCAATAACATTCATACAAATTGCTGAAGAGCGACCTGCATCACAAGTAGAAACATCAACACCGTACAAGGATGATTGTTTATAACAAGCCAAAGCTTCACACTGAATAGTTCTGTATTTGTTAAGATTATAAATTATTCCTGGAATACAAAGATTAATCACGGAGCCAACAATACTGTCTTGTGAACTTGGTACAGTAACGCCTGTAAATAGATCTTCGGATAAATCATTCCCGATACCACCAAAGCCCTCATCATTCTCAAATCTAAGGCCATCAAAAGTGTCTTGTATACCCGCACCTTCAAGGAAACCAATATCAATTTCAAACGTACTCATAAGATTATCATTAGAACAAGTTGCATACTCACAAGCTTTCCCAAGAATTCTTGAAAACTGATTTTTGCCAAGAATATCTAATGGTCGTCCAGCAAATAAAGATATTTTCTCTCCATTCTTAGTAACTGTTTTACCAATAGCTTCTGTTGGCTCGTATAATTGTAAACCATAACCAATTGATTCAATACCACCACCCGCTGCTTCAACATGTGACAATCCTTGCGCATAACTACAAAACTTAAACGCTTGAGAAGCAATATTATCCATCAAACCCATGGCCTTGTTCCACTTCTTTAGAGATTCTTCTTGCTCAATTATTTTGTCTGCAAATTCTTTTCCTGGCGTACCACTTAATGCGCTATTCTTTAGTTTAATAGGAATTTTTAATTCAAACACTGCTGGTTCTTGATAGACTTTCTTTTCACTTTGCCTTACAATAACACTAATGTTACAAAATAAATTAAACTCATTAGGAAGATTATTTGGGTGCTCATTAATTTTTACAAACAATAAATTTTTCTCATTAATTTTACTTTTAGGATTAACAAATGAAAATTGAAACTGCGTTGGAGAAATCTTTGCAACTTTCTGTGCATCACTACTTTCAATTCGACAACTATATCTATCGACCTCACTAATGAAGGTAAAGACAGGTTCTATGTTTCCACCAATACCAGAACGTTGCAATGTATATGCTACATACACAGGATAGTTAATGTTATTTTCATACGCAAGTTGTAAAGCAATTCGGTTGTAACCTT
>CAZSZY010000031.1:0-7500 GCA_964611285.1 uncultured Methanosarcinales archaeon | reverse complement strand
GAGAATTGTTTTTACATAGTGGATGTGAGATGATGAAGCAACAGCCATGATATAATCTTCTTTGTTGAGTTTTTTTAAGAGGGGTTTTACATTAGGAAATACTTTTATTTTTGTAATGTCAACTTGGTATTTTGGAAGGTGACTTTTTTTAATAGCTTCTTTAAGATCTTTGACGTGACCAAGGTAGTGCTTTAGAATAGTGTGATAGAATTCGACCTCTTGAGAACCATTACATTCTTCTTCAAAAAATATTTTAGTTAAATTAATACCATATTCTTCTTTGAATAATTTTTTGTGTCGTTTGAAATGAACAGGAATAGAATTAACAAGCGTGCCGTCTAAGTCCCAAATTATTGCTTTCTTCACTATAATTACCTCTTTTTTTGTTAGGAATGTTACTTTTTTTACTTGACTATGATTGCTGGCGATGGTTTCGTCCATCGACACCGAGAGGGGTTTCGCTAGCGCTCAAGCCCCTGAAAGGTTTATTTGTAATTCTGTAAAAATAATTTTTGGCCATCCAGGTCTTCCTAACATTGCTTTTTTCTCAGAACTTTTTTCAGCATTCTCAATCACTATTTCTTGACTAAATTCTTTTTTGAATGTTTCTTTTTGTTTTTCAAGAATATTAAATTCTGTTTCTTGGCTTAAGACAATTCGAGGCAGTTTTGATGCATCTTTAAGACATGCTCCTATGGTACTAATTACTTCTTTGTTATATTTTTTATATTCAGTTGCCATGACTTTTGTAATTATTTCTTTCGGATCTCTCGTTTTTTCAATGAGTTCTTTTAATAATTCATAAAAACCAAACTTCCATTCGGGACTTATAATTATTTTTATTGTTTTGAAGTCTTTTCCAATTCCTAAGTCTTTTAATTTAATGATATTTTTTCTTGTTTCTTCTATAATTGCGTCTTCTGCTTCTGCTTTCACGTCGATTTTGATTTCATCAAACTGTGGCCATGATGCTTTACTAATAAATCCTTCTTGACCTAGATTATGCCATAGCTCTTCAGTAATGTGCGGTGCAAAAGGTGTTATTAATTTAATGAAAAGTAATGCATCATCTTTGCTCATTGTTTTTTCAAAGCTATTAAAGAGTTCACGAATTTTAATAACTGCAAGGTTATATTTGAATTTAACAATTTGCCCACTCACCTCTTTAATTGTCCGATGTAATTTACTTTGTAGTTTTTTACTGCTAGCATTCCACTCTGCACTTTCATAAAAATCAGCAATTTGTTTTACAAACTTAGAACTACTTTCAATACCTGTGTTGCTCCAATTAAAATCTTTATCAGGACTAGCAACAGACACTAAAAATAAACGAGCTGCATCAACACCATACTTCGCTGTAGTTATTAAAGGATCAATAACATTGCCTAATGATTTACTCATTTTATTGCCGTCTTCACCATGAAGCATTCCTTGATGGAATAATATTTTAGCAGGTTCATCAAAGTTAAGAAGGCCAATGTCTCGTAAGAATTTTGTATAAAATCTAAAATATATTAAATGCATACAAGCATGTTCTGCACCACCCACATACATATCAATAGGTGCCCAATAATTAGCTTTTTCTTTATCAAAAATAGCTTCATCATTATTTGGATCTGCATAACGAAGGAAATACCATGAAGAATTCACAAACGTATCCATGGTATCTGTCTCACGTTTAGCAGGACCATTACAATTAGGGCAAGTTGTATTGATGAATGATTTGCTTGTTTCTAAGGGATTACCTTGACCGAATGTTACATCTTTAGGAAGCGTTATAGGTAAATCTTTTTCAGGAACTGGAACAGCACCACATTTATCGCAATGAATAATTGGAATAGGCGTTCCCCAATAACGTTGACGAGACACACCCCAATCACGAAGTTTGAAATTAAGTACTTGTTTACCTTTATTTTTTTCAGCAAGCCAAACAGTAATCTTTTTTTTAGCAACACTTGTTTCTAATCCGTTAAATTGTTCGGAGTCCATGAGTTTTCCATACTCAGTGAAAGCGCGTGTTTCTGTAATTGTTCCTTGAATAACTTGTTTAATGGGAATATTATATTTTTTAGCAAACTCAAAATCTCTTTGGTCGTGAGCCGGAACTGCCATAACCATGCCTGCACCGTAATCAGCAACAACAAAATTACCTGTATAGACAGGAACTTTCTCGCCAGTTGCAGGATTAGTTGCATAGCTACCAGTAAAGACGCCAATTTTTTCCATGGTTTCTAAATCTTTTTCAGAAACAGATTTTACTGTTTTAAGAAATTTGTCAACTTCTTCTTTTTGCTTTTCTGTTACTAGTGATTGTAATTTTTTATGTTGTGCTGAGACAACCATGAAGGTCACACCAAATAATGTATCTGGACGAGTTGTGAAAATAGGCCATGTCTCGCCATTGATGTCAAATTCAATTTCAGTACCATAAGATTTTCCAATCCAATTCTTTTGCATGGCTTTAGTTCTTTCAGGCCAATCTAATTCATCAATTTTATCGTACAATTCTTCAGCATACGCTGTTGTCTTAAAGAACCATTGACGAAGTTGTTTTACTTCTACATTAGTATCATCATGACGCCAACATTTTCCGTCGTGAACTTGTTCATTAGCAAGAACAGTATCGCATTTAGGACACCAATTAACAGCAGACTCTTTTTGATATGCTAAACCTTTCTCAAAGAGTTTTAAGAAAATCCATTGATCCCATTTGTAATAACTAGGATGAGCAGTATTAATGACCTTGGACCAATCGTAACTAATACCAAGAGTTTTTTGTTGCAGAATAAAATGAGTAGTTGATTTGTTAGTATATTCTTCAGGATGAGTGCCTTCTTTAATTGCAGCATTTTCCGCAGGAAGACCTAAAGCATCATAACCCATAGGATGAAGAACATTAAACCCATTCATAATTTTATATCGAGCATAAATATCGCCAATAGTATAATTTAATGCATGACCCATGTGCAGTCCAGAGCCAGATGGATAGGGGAACATTTCCAGCACGTAGAATTTAGGTTTACTGCTATCTGCATCAACCTCAAATACTTTCTCGTCGTCCCACTTATCTTGCCATTTTTTCTCTATTGCTTTAAAGTCCATAATATATCACTCTATATATAGAGATGTTGTACATACGGTTTATATATAATTATTCCCGTTTTTTATCTTTTTACCTTATAAAAACCTTTAAAAAGCATCTATGGCTTCTAGAGCATAGTATATGGTGGCATTAGTGTAATCTGGTTAGCACATAAGACTGTGGATCTTTTAGTCCGGGTTCAAATCCCGGGTGCCGCCCCATACTTTTATAAAGGGGAATAAGTTCCTTCCTTTATCATCCCGAGTTCACGCGTTGAGGGAAATGAAGCTTATCTAAGCATCTTTCTACGCAAAATCAATTCGAGAGTAATTAAAAATGGCAGAACACGAGAAAATGAAATTTTCGGCGCACAAAGAATCAAAAAGTGATTCTTTAGAGTTTAGACATATCGTACGTGTTGGCAACACTGACCTAAAAGGTGAAAAAGTACTCTACTTATCACTCCAAAAAATTAAAGGTGTTGGCGAAAACTTTGCTCGAGCAATTTGTGTTGCTTCCAAAGTAAGCTACATGACCAAAACAGGCGAATTAACTGATAAAGATGTTACTGCATTAGAACAAGTTCTAGAAGCACCAGCTAAATCTGGTATTCCGACTCATTTTTTTAACGTTCAACAAGATTATGAAACTGGCGAAACAAAACACATTTACCAGTCAGACCTTGATTTTCAAAAAGACCAGGATATCAAACGACTACGTAAAATCAAATCACGACGTGGCCTTCGACATCAATGGAGACTTCCTCTTCGAGGTCAACGAACACAATCAAATTTCAGACCTAATAAAGGTAAAGCTACTGCTGTAAAGAAACGAGCAGTAACTAGAAAATAAATATAGGAATTAAAAATGGGCGATCCAAGAAAAATCCGGAAAAAATACCAAACACCTAGTCATCCATGGATTAAAAGTAGAATCGATGAAGAGAAAGTACTGACCAGAGAGTTTGGAACCAAAAACAAAAAAGAAATCTGGAAAATGGAAACCGTTCTTAAAAATTTCAAAACACAATCTAAACACTTAATTTCACTTAATACTGAACAATCAAAAGTAGAAACAGAGCACCTTTTCCGACGAGTAAAAGAATTAGGATTAGTATCTGGTGACGTAACATTTGATCAAATCTTAGGTTTAAGTCTTAATGATTTAATGGCACGACGATTACAAACAGTACTTTTCAAAAAAGGAATGGCGCGAAGCGTTAAACAAGCACGACAATTTATTGTTCACGAACACGTTTTAATTGGAGATAAAAAAATTACCTCTCCAGCATACTTAGTTAAAGTTTCTGAAGAAGCAAGCATTTCCTTTGCAGTTTCATCACCGCTTATCAGCGAAGATCATCCAGAACGAGCAAGCGTAGAAAAACTCGCAGAAATGCAAGCTGAAAAAGATCTTCTAGCAAAACAAGCAGCAGAAGAAAAAGCACGAATAGCTGAACGAGAAGCACGCGAGAAAGCAGAAGGAATTGAAGAAGTAGCTCCAGACGAAGAAGACATTAAAAAAGCAGAAGCAGAAGCACTCAAAGCAGTCGAAGAACCCGCACCAAAAGTGGCACAAGTACCAAAAGTGGCACAAGCAAAAGAAGAACCATCTAAGGAGGCAAAAGAATGAGATACGATCCAAGCATCCGATGGGGAATAGCAAACATTTTTGCTTCATACAACAATACAATTATTCATATTACTGATGTAACCGGAACAGAAACACTGGCACTTGCAAGTGGGGGACAAGTAGTAAAAAGTCACCGACTAGAATCAAGTCCAACAGCAGCAATGACAGCAGCAAAAAAAGCAGCAGAAATTGCAAAAGAAAAAGGTATAACTGGTTTACACATTAAAGTACGAGCTCCAGGAGGACACAACGGTCCAATGAATCCTGGTCCAGGAAGTCAAGCAGCAGTTCGAGCATTATCACGAATGGGTCTGCGAATTGGCTTTATTGAAGATGTAACACCAATTCCACACGGCGGATGTCGTAAAAAAGGTGGAAAACGTGGACGAAGAGTATAAGGGGGCAACCAACCATGAAAATCTCCGTGTTAGAACAAACAAATGAAAAGCTACGCTTTACATTACAAGGAGTATCACCAGCTTATGCAAATACACTGCGACGCTTAATGATTGGAGAAGTGCCAACTTTAGCAATTGAAGACGTAGTAGTTAGTCGTAATGACTCAGTGTTATACGACGAAATCATCGCGCATCGATTAGGTCTAGTTGTCCTAAAAACAGATCTTGATGCATACACACTCAAATATGACAAAGATGGTAATCGAGTAGACGGTCCACACAGTCAAGTAGCAATTAGTCTTCGAGTGGAAGGTCCAAAAACCGTATACGCAAAAGATCTTGTTAGCAAAGACAAAAATGTAGTTGTAATTTATGGTGGCACACCAATTGTAAAACTAACAGAAGGACAGCAATTAGAAATTGAAGCTGTCGCAACACTTGGTATTGGAAAAGTCCACAGTAAATGGAACCCTGGTCTTGTTTGGTATTATAATGAACCAACCATCAAAGTCAATAACAAAAGTAAAGATTTTGCAGCATTTAAAGACAAATTTCCTCCTCAAGTGTTTAACTCAAAAGGAGAAATTGATGCAAAATTAATCAGTAACCCGGAATTCCTTGATGCGTGTTCTGGAATCAATGAAGATATCGTTAACATCACCTATGACAAGGACGCATTTCTTTTCATAGTTGAATCATTTGGCGCACTATCCGCAAAAGAAATAGTTTTGCGAGCAATGGAAGTGTATGACGGGCAGCTTAAAGCATTCAAAGCAGCTCTCAAATAAATCACGCTTACTGCGGGAGTGCCGGAGTGGTCAAACGGGCTAGGTTGAGGGCCTAGTAGCTTAGTGCTTGCGCGTGTTCGAACCACGTCTCCCGCATACTTATCAAAAACTTCAAAAAGTAAAATGACAAAAACAAAAAACGAGCAACTGGAAACGCTTATACAAGCGCTCAAAACGTTAGCAATCCAAAAAGACGTCAGTCTATGGAAGCGAATGGCAGTTGAGCTAGAAAAAGCAACACGAGCTCGAAGAGAAGTAAATGTCTACAAACTAGACCTTTTCGCACGAGAAGGAGAAATAGTTATCGTTCCAGGAAAAGTACTGGGATCAGGCGCACTCTCTAAAAAAATCACAGTCGCAGCATTAAGTTTCTCAGATAGTGCCAAAGATAAAATCTTAGCAAACAAAGGAGAAGCAATCACAATCGCACAATTAATGGAGAAGAACCCTCAAGGTAGTAAGGTTCGGATAATGGGATAAAAATGATAGTAATAGACGCAACAAACTTGATACTCGGACGTTTTGCAACCTTTGCAGCAAAGCAAGCATTACTAGGACAAGAAGTTAGAATTATCAATGCAGAAAAAGCAATTATCTCAGGTGCTAAAGCAAAAACAATTGAAGATACTAAAGTACGAAAAAACAGAGGAACACCTGCAAAAGGACCATTTATTCCAAAAGTAGCTGACCGTTTCGTACGACGATCAATCAGGGGAATGCTTCCACACCGTCAAACTAAAGGATCAGAAGCATATGAAAGAATCCTTTGTTATGTAGGAACTCCAGAAGAATTCAAAGATGTAAAACCTGTAGAACTTAAACAAGCAGAAGCAAGAAAATTACCAAACCTTAAATTCACAACAGTTTCAGAAGTTATCAAAAACCTTTAGGTGACACAATTATGAAAGCAATAAACGCAACCGGAAAACGAAAAGAAGCAATTGCCCGAGCAACACTCAAAAATGGCACCGGTAAAGTAACCATCAATAAAGTAGATGTAACTGCTTTTCAACCAACCATTGCACGACTAAAACTTCAAGAACCATTACTTTTAGCAGGAGCAAACGCGGACAAAATAGATATTGGCGTAACTGTTAACGGCGGCGGATTTATGGGCCAAACCATTGCAGCACGACTTGCAATTGCAAGAGCACTTGTAGAAAAATATCCAAAATTAAAAGATACATTCCTAACATATGATAGACAATTATTAGTAGCTGACGTTCGACGTAAAGAATCACGGAAACCTAACACACAAGGTAACGCGCGAGCAAAAAGACAAAAGTCGTATCGTTAAAATCAAAAGTTAGAGAGGCAAAATAAAATGATTATACCAGTTCGATGTATGAGTTGTGGGAAACCAATTGGTCACCTATGGGAAACTTTCAAAGAACGAGTAGCTAAAGGCGAAGATCGTAAAAAAGTAATGGACGAACTAGGCCTAGAGCGTTATTGTTGCCGAGCAGTATTTATGGGTCATGTTGATTTAATTGATACCGCAGCTGCGTTTAAGAAATTTTAGACTTTTTTTTCTTAATTCTCTTTTTTATTCCAAACATTTTTATTGTCGGGAGACTTGAGTATTTCTATGGGCCGAGGA
>CAZSZY010000030.1:0-8000 GCA_964611285.1 uncultured Methanosarcinales archaeon | reverse complement strand
TTGATATAAATTGGATGCTTGTGTCTTTTGGACAACATCATTGTTCACCAATTAGTCCGCGATGTTCTACTTGCGTAATTAAAAAAGAATGTGAAAGAAACGAAGTAATAGTGAGCAGGTAATCTGCGTTTCTGTTGTCAGCGGAATTATTTTATTTGCCGAAACGACGAGGACGCTTTTTGAATTCTTCAAGACATGTGATGAGTGTTTCTTTTTTAAATTCAGGCCACGTTTCTTCTATAAAAAACCATTCGCTGTATGTGCTTTGCCAAATAAGAAAATTACTGGTTCGTTGAACGCCACCTGTTCGGATAATAAATTCTGGTTCATCGGGCATGTACACATATTTGTCGATGAGTTCTTCGTTAATATTTTCTGGTAGGACTTTTCCTGATTTAACATCTTCTGCAATCTTTTTTGTTGCGTCAACAATTTCTTCACGACCACCATAGCCAAAACAGAAATTAAGAATGAAATTTTTATTATCTTTTGTTTTTTCTTCAAGGTCTTTACACATATCTTGAATATCTTGAGGAAATAATTTAAGTCTGCCAAGGTAACGTATATGTACTCCTTTCTTTATTACTCTTGGATCGTCTTTGAGCTTATGGTATGTTTTTCTAACAACATTCATAAGATAGTCAACTTCTTGTTTAGAACGACTAAAATTTTGCATAGAAAAGGTGTATAGGGTGAGTTCTTTAACTCCTAATTCCTCACACCATTCAAGAACCTCTTCAAACTTATTTGCGCCATATTGATGGCCTTTCCAAGGTTCCATTGCGAGTTTCTTTGCGAAACGGCGATTGCCGTCCATAATTATTCCTACATGCATATATGAGAACTAATTAGAATATCCTTTATAAAGATTACGGGATTAAATTCCTTTAATGGCGTCTATTTGGGCTTTTTTAACTTTAAACTAGGTTTTTCTGTTCGATAAGGTGCTTTGATAACGTCACTGATATATTGATTAATAATTGTTTGAGGAATTATAACGCCATATTGCGTTTCAAGAGCTTTTTTTGTTTTTACTCTAGCTTTACTAATAGTGTTGCCCTTCAGATTAGTAAGATATACTTTGGAGAAATAAATTACATCATCTTTGTTCTTGACTTTGTCATCTTCCCAAATAGGACTTGGCAGGTCCATACCTCTTGCAATTGCTAAATAAATAAGTTCGATAGCTTCACTTTGAGATTTTATTTCATAATAATGATTATTCAGTATTAACTCGATTGCCTTTACCGTGTTTTGTTGTGTACCTTGCAAAGAACTTTTGTAACCTCTTCCAACGTTAAGTACATCTTGTCGATAGTCCTTTACTTTCTCAGTGATGTGGTATATATGAAATAATTTTTGCTGGCCGAGTTTGAATAATCTTTTTTCTAATTCAGAAAATTCAATATTTATATTAATTGCAATTTTTAATTCATCTTGGTCTTTGATATCTTTTATTCTATTATAAAACTCACTTTGTTTGAATTTTTTCTCTAATTCTTGCTCTGAATCGTTTTTAGAAAATGAAAAACCTATAAGCGTATGAATTCCTTGTTGTTCTCTTGCTTTGTCAATAACTCCGAATGCTTCAGAAAGTTCTTTTTTTAGTTTTCTCCCTTCTTCTGCGTTTTTTTTATTTGTGTAATTATTTATGCGTGCATGTTCCATTTTAATAATTTCATCAGAATAATTAACATCTTTTTTATGTGATGTAATTTCTTCTTTGGAAATAACTCTTAAATCAGGAATTATTTTTAGATTATTAGAATTAGTTATGATATTGTTTGATGAAGAACTCGTTTCTAAAGGTTCCACTCCTGTCATTGGTTATCTATACAAGAACCTATTTGAAGGCTTGTTTATATATTTATGCTTGGGTGTTTTTTTGGTTATTTATAAAGAGGTGATTCTTATCAGTTCTTTCTTGACAATCCTTATATATTACAACGTATTTATGTTTTTAATGATTTCAATAGATGACTTATTCAAGGATATTATGGCAATTGATAGGCACTCCATAAAGGATAAACGATTAGATGAGGACAAATTTAAAGATACTAAAAAATTCTATTCTTTTTTCGAAGATACTGTTTATAAAAATAATCAATTCAAAAATACAACTATAGATTCTCTTGTCGAAAAAAAACTTACTTCTGAGGATTCATTAAATGAGTTTGAAAATACTTATCTTAGAAAAGCTAGTAATTTATACAAATTAAGTGTTCGCGAACAGGAAATAAAAGAGGAATACGAAGGTTTCATAACTCACAGTGCAACAAAACATAGACGTGCATTAGAAAGAGTCGTTCAAGGTATGAATGATGAGAATATAACTAGACATGTAGATGCGTACAAATTAGTTAACATGGCCAAAGCTGAGGATGCAGAATTAATAATTGAAGTTTGGGACGAAAATTACGTTGACAAAAATGAAGTTATTTACTTTGCTCATAGAACTTATGCTAAAACTGAAGATTTAGAACAAACGAAGAAAGCAATTTCCAAAAAGTTCCAACATAAAATATCTACAACAAGATTAAAAGAATATTTGAAATCTGGTGTTGATTATGATATAGAAAAGAAACTTAAAAATAATATTTCCAAAAATAGAAATACGCATTCCATTTTACCATTTCATTCAGGGAAAATTTTTCTTAAGAAGTTTAAACGTGTAGCTGCATCATCTACACTGGCTTTAGCAACGGGATCATTGGCATTGACTTGTTCTGCTGGTATGAATTCTTTTGACAATGTAAACAATGAGAATTATATTTCTCAATCAACAAATGTAATTCAAAATTACAAGAACAAAGTTTAATTTTTTAAAGGTGTATATCTAAGAAACTCACTTTTCTTGTTTAGGATTTGGAATTTCTGAGAAACTTGTTTGAGCATCTTTAAGGGAAGAGTCTTTATTAGATGTGTTCCTAAATGCCATAACACAAGAAGTTCTACAACGATCATATTGTAATTCTAAGCTTGTTTGGGGCGAATGATGAATTCTTGCAGCTATCCTGCTGAATGTTTGATTTAATTCAGTTACAAGAGAACCGTTTCCTTGTAGAGTCGCATTTACCATTTTCTCAAGAAGAACGTAAGTTTTGTTTATGTTTTCCATTGTAGAATAAATATTGTTAAATGAATATGGCAAGCCCATGAGGTAGTGTCCCTTTGGTCCAGACAATCTGTATGTTTTCTGAATTGTTTGAGCAGTATGAATATGGCGAGCCCAGGAGGATTCGAACCCCCGACCTGCCGGTCCGAAGCCGGCCGCAATATCCAGGCTATGCTATGGGCCCATAACCATACCAGCTAGAACCAGAACTTTCTTTATAAAGCTTTCCGCAGGAAAGTCAGGAGAATAATTGTTCTTCGAAGTTTCCGAAGGAAACCCAGAAACAAAATAACATTTTTTTCGCGGTTTCTTAGAATGATTATTCTCTTCTATTTGATTTTTTCAAGAATGATTTCAATAGTTGAAACGTGAACGTCTTTACCTTCTTTATTCTTAAACTCTTCAGAATCAATGTTAATTTCCTTGAGCTTGATTTGATCCTTAAGAAAGCGCTTTAACGCAATCTCGACAACATCAACTGCCCGGCTAATGAATTTACCACGCGCTTTAACGAGGACTTCTTCTGCGTCTTTAGTTGTGAACTGAATAATAACGCCTGTCACGTAGTTCATAAATGGCTTGGCGCCTACAAAAATAGAATTATCTTTTTCTTGACCACTAAGTTGCTTGTCATCCATAGTTCTTTCCCCCCGAAAGATTACTATTGTTTAAAGCTGGTTCTTAATGTCTCTTTTCTTCATACGAGTTGCGTAACCTGCAATGACGTTTCGCATTTTTTTGGATGCGTCGTCTTGAATAGAGTTTAAAACCTGCTTGTTCTCGTTGAAATCGATAGTAAATTGGTCTTTATGCTTAGCGTATGCTTCGTTTGTGAGTGCCTTAATCAGTTTTGTTTTGATTCGTCCCATAATATCACTGGTCATTACTTATAGCCAGAAGAAAGCATAAATTGTTTATAAAGCTACCTTTTGTCAGAGTTAGGCACTTGAAAAAGAGTTATTTTGGAGGGTGTTTTATGAATTTTACTTTAATTTATCCTCTTTTTTAGCAGAATAGAGGTTATTTTGTTCTCTTTACTCTCTTTTAGGAGATGTTTTGTTGTTTTTATGTCTTTAAAGGCTATTTTAAACTATATTCTGCAGGCCAGAACTATTTATAAACAAATAATTTGTTCTTCAGAGTATTGAGGCAACACTTTATGGTAATAACTATTGATGGATCAGATAAAGCAAGATTAGGTCGAAAGGTCGAAAAATTACTCTTTTTACACCCTGAAAGAGAACTTATGCATATTCTTAGAGACTTATCAAATATCAAAGATGAAATGACTTCTTTACTAGATTTACCTAATAATCAACTTGAGAAGCATATTGATGTGGCTCTTGCTAATTCTTAGTAATGTTTATAAATCATATTCCTTGCAATTTCTTTTATGAAAAAGATCTTTTTTCTTGGTTTGGTGTTTTTATTGTTAGTTGTAGGAATTGCTTTGGCAGATGAGTCTCCTACACGACAAACGAATCAAGAGTATTGTCAATACATGTTAGAAGCACATCAGTGGAAAACAGTAACTTTTCCTGAAAACTTTCCTATAGAAAATGGATTAATTAGTATTGTTCATGATGGTCCTGTAGCTTATGCGAAAATAGAAAATAATTCTATTGTTGCGGCAGGTTGTTCTGTTCTTACTGAATACAACTATACGATGATTATTAGTGGCGAGGCTGCTATGAGTTTAGTTGATTTAGATAATTCTATTAAAGAATATAATTGGTGGAAACGAAAGGGCTTATTAGAAATAGAAGGAACGGATGGGAAAACAAAACGAAATGTTCGAAAACTAAATAGACGAACAAAGTTTTTCCCTTGGATGTTGAGGTAAAGTGAAAATGAAACGAGTACTACTTATGATGATGCTATTTACTCTTGTGACAACAAGTGTTGTTGCACTTGATATTGATGACTTAAAATATTTAGATGCAGATACTTGTGAAGAACTTTTAGAACAATTAAATGTGTTAGGAGAGCAAGTTCCTAATGGTGTTCCTTTTCAAGATGAACTTATTAATCTAAAAATTACAGAATTAAACATTACTGGAAATGTCAAAATTGTAGATGGTAAAGTTGTTGGTTTTGAGTGTGGCGTATCAGAAAATTCAACATATGATTTAGAATTAGAAAATCTTTCCGCGATAAATGATATTATACTTGATGAAGATCCAGTAGGAACTTATTTAGAACTTAAAGATTCAGGTGCAATTACTCTCGAAGCACATACGTTTGGTGGAAAAATAAAGTTATTTTTTGCAAATATTGTAGCAAATGTAGTAAGCTGGTTTAGTTAATTTATTTTTTTGTTACATTCGTTGCATAATCTTTGAAGATGCCATCATATGCATTGACGTTAACAGAATCACCAGGCGTAATATGTTCAAATGTGTTAATTATTTCTTGTTTTAATGATTTGTATGGATATGTGTTTTTACCCGTATCTTGCACAACTAGATTAAGGTTCTTACTTTCTATTTTATATTGTTCATTTTCATAGCAAACTTTTATTGTGCCGTGATGCTTTTCATCAATTTTCATTTCAATAACTTTACCTTCCAATTGATAAGGATGATTTTCTGTATATTTGTTTACTTGAGAACCTGCAAAGGTAACTGCGCCCGCTAGCAAAGCCAACTCTAGTCCTCCTTTAGGAAAAAGAATGATTAATGTTGCAACCGCCCACCAACTTTTCTTTCTATATTTTTGCCACGTACGTTGAAGATAATTTTTTTCTTCCAACGTTTCATGATTTGGATTATGTGGCTTGTTAAAATCTTTAACTGGCATGTTTTGAAGAACTCATATAATTCTTATAAGTCTTTGCTTAGTGGTTTATAAGCTTCTGAGAATGTGTTTTTCAGCTATTTTAGCGTTTATAATAAGTGTTGGCATGAGTTTTAATGACGATACACTTTATTTAATTTTTGTGCATAATAGTTATTGGATTCAAATTGGAGTTCTTCAAGAACGGGTTGATAGTTGTAATCTCTTGGCTCAAATGTATCTATCTGTTCATAGAGCTCTGCGTTTGACATTTATTTCTCATCCTCTTTTTAATAATGCAACAAGATAACTATTGTTACTATGTAGTGGTAAAACTAGTATATAAATATTGTGCTTTCCTTTATAAAGGAATCTTCGTAAATCTTATATATGGCTGTCATTATAGGATAGTCTAGAAAGGGGCTAGATATGGTAAATAATGAACTTACAGATGAACATGTCAAGAAGTATTTCAAGATAACAGGCGAAGCCATTGAAAAGGTCAAAACTCATGAAATGGATATTGACAGAATTGAACAAGCAAATGACTTTCTAGATATGATAGAGCGATACTACAGCGATGCACAACATTTCTACGACAAAGGAGAATGGGTATTGGCATTTGCAGCATTAAACTACGCACACGGATGGCTTGATGCAGGAGCACGAAGCGAACTCTTCAAAGTGAAAGACTCTCGACTTTTTACAGTTGATGATGAATAGTTTTAAATAGTCTTTTTTTCAGGTTTAATGTATTATGAAACAAGCTATTTTTTTATTTACTGTGGTTTTATTTTCTTTAGTAGTTCTAGGTTGCTCAGCTCCGCAACTTGAACCAATTCAAGCACCAGATAGCGCGGGGTGCGCCTTGGCTTGCGAGGATGATGCTTTGCTTCAAGAAAAAATTCAAACTTATTTTGATTATGCTCCTGGCAGCTATACTTTAACTTGTTCTTCCTGCAATCTTTCTCGAGGAGGATTTATTGACGCAAACATAATAAAGGCGGGAGAACCAGTAGAACTTTATTACTCATGGGGTTGGTGTAGTTCTGGCGGAAGTGATTGTGGTTGGGAACTGAGTTTCACAACGAATAGTGGTAGCGATCTTTATGCGCCTATGGCAGCAAATTATTGTAATAAAATCACGGAGTACTCTTATGTGAATAAACTTAATTGTACAGGTTTAGAATTTGACATAACTGAGAAAGAAAAATCTGCATGTTTTTTAGGAGATTATACAATTGAGCAAAATGGCAAACGAACTTTGGCAATAAGTCAAATAAGTAATAGATGCGATGCGCGTGTTGAGCCACTTAGCACTATCTAGTTCTTAAAAATTCGCTCGACAATTCCTTTTTTTCTACATTTAGCAATTGTTTTAGGAATAGTAGTTAGTAATTTTTCAATTTCCTCTTCGGTTGTAAAACGACTAAGTGTTATACGAATACTTTCTTGCGCTTCTTTTGCAGAAAGGCCCAAAGCTTTTAGAACGTAACTAGCTTCATTACTTGGTGCGCTACATGCAGAACCTGAAGATGTGCAAATACCTTTTCTATCTAAGTATCCGCCAAGAGCAGAATTATCAACACCATCAAAACGCATGTTAATATTGTTTACTAAACGGTTGTCTTTATCAGGACCATTAAGATGCGCGCCCTTGATTTCTAATAATTTAGTAATTATTTTATCACGAAATCGTTTCATTTGTCTGTTGTGTTTTTCTTTGGCTAAACTTACTGCTTTTGCAAAACCAACAATGCCTGCAACATTTTCAGTTCCGCTTCGGAGATTATTTTCTTGACCACCACCGTGAAGTAAGGGATTAATTTTTACATCTTTACGAACGTAAAGTGCGCCTACGCCGCGAGGACCATGAATCTTATGACTATTAATAGTAAGTAGATCGATGTTCATTTTTTTTACATTAATAGGAACTTTAGTAAAACTTTGACACGCATCGCTATGAAATAAAATTTTATACTTATGACAAACTTTTCCAATGGCTTCTAAGTCATTAATAGTTCCAACTTCATTATTGCCGTGAAGAACAGAAACAAGAATAGTATCTTTACAAATTGCTTTTTCAAGCTTCTCGGCTGAGACAAAACCT
>CAZSZY010000029.1:0-8439 GCA_964611285.1 uncultured Methanosarcinales archaeon | reverse complement strand
TTTAGAAGTCAGCAGGATAAATAGTTTCTAAAAGTTCAATGAATGTTGCAGCACTCCACGCTTGCGCTAATGATGCTTCGCCACTTTGCATTGCAGCACTAGAAACTTCACTTGCATGTCCTGCAAAACCGTAGTCTAAAATATCTTTAGCACTCGCATACAAAATAGACTTCGCAATTTTTTTATATTTTTCTTCATGAAAACTAAAAAGTACAACAGCTGCTAAATTATTTAAAAAATACCATGAGTCGCCACGATGATAACTACGATTATCAGCACCCGTATAGGTTGGCTGAAATAAAGAACTTTGTTGATCAATTGTTGCAAGACCTCCCCAAGGCAAATACAATTTCTCTAAGTGCGCATCAAAACAAGTAATCCATTCTTTTTTAGAAAATAAACTTGGTGATAAATAAGCAGCTAAAAAAACATTTGGCCGATACGTTCTATCAACACGCAAAGTTTCATCTAAACCATCAACAATAAGTCCTGAAAAATCACTATGTAAAAACATTTCTCGAACTTTTTTCCTAAACTCATTTTGCGCGCGAACAAAATCTCTTCGATTAGGCGAGCCAACAAGTTTTTCTAAATAAATAATAGCGCCATAAAGCGAGTCATGTAATGCTTGTATTTCAATTCTAAAACCAATGCGACCATCATCATTAAAGGTAGTGTCCATCCATGTTTCCTTCGCATCAGAAAAAACCAGTCCATCACGAAGTTGATGTTTATTGACTTTATCTAATGCAGATTTTAACAATTCGCTCCAACCAATTAAATCAGGAATAGAAAAGAAATTGTAAAGTTGTCTTTCTTCTTTAAGAATTGATAAAAAATCAACAACTCGTTTTGCAAGCCAGCCAAGAGAATCTGCACTTCCCAATTCAGAATGTGGAAAACGATTAGCAAGACAACCATTTACATCAACAGATTTTAAATGTCGCTCAAGTAGTTGTTTTAGTTCTCCAAAAAGCACTTCATCTTTGTTTGCTTGTGCGGTTTGCATTAAACCTTTCACACTAATAAGTTCATCACGAGACCATACTTGAAAAAACCAAGGAAGACCTGCATAAATTCCAGTAAAACCATTTTTTTCAAAAAAGAAACTTTGATGTAAAGATTGCAAAGACCATGCAGCACAAGTTCCTGCAGCAAATAATTGCGGATGCACAATATGATCAGGGTTAGGTAATTGTGCAAACACATGTTCATGCGTGTTACTAATAATTTCATCAAAATGATGATATGCAATATCTGCTAGTGTTCGTGCTTCACTCTCTGTTTTTCCCGTGGCAAACACTACATGCGGTTTTGGAATAAACGTACAAGCATCATACACCCAATAAGAACTTTGACCACCACGCTTGCTATCAGCATCATAATGTTTTTCTTTCCAATTACCTAAAACTTCAACTTGGCTAACTCCTTTAATTACTACAAATTCTTCATAGTCCCCTTCTTTATTGAAATGTAGAAGAATAGTATCTTTATCAAATGAAATTGTATAATGACGACCTAGTGATGACCCTTCATAACTTTCTCGATGATCAAACGTTGCAAGAACTCGTCCTTTCATCTCTAACACATCATATAACAATGCTCGTCTATAAGGAATAATAGTATCTTGCGCTCCACTTGCAAATGTTCTTCGAAGACCGTAGAATTGTTGATAGAATGCTGTTTGTTTTCCTTCATCTAATGGTGTTAATGACTCCAAAACTTTTTGCATGCGCCAATCAGTTGTACGCATTTGATACCATCCTTGATAAGAAGTAGATGGTGCATCGGCAAAATAACTACCAAAACCATTTGTCACAATAGATTCTTCGCTTCCGCTAGTTACAAAATCTCTTAGCGGTAATTTGTAAATTCTCCGCAAATACTCACCTCCAACAGCTAACTGCTTTTCAGCATTCTGGTTAACTGCTTAACTTAAAATTCGCACTCTTCACCACTTCCAGGTTTTCCCAACGCTTTGTTGTGAGCACAAATATAATATCTAATTAATTGTCGCCAATCAGCAAACGTTGAAAGCGCATGCGCATTAAGTTTGCACCCAACACGCGCAGGTAAATCTTGGGCAGCAAACGTGGAAAGAACACCGTACAACTGGTCAACCTCTTTTTCCCGGGAGACGGTGCGATCAATAATGTACAAACCTTTTCTTTTACCTAAAGGTTTGTTTTCCATGTGCTGCCCAAAACCAGCAGTGTTTGAAGTTACTGCAGGAACACCCAAAGCGATTGATTCTAAAGGAGTATAGCCCCAAGGTTCGTAATAGCTTGGAAAGATTCCTAAATGACAACCACTCACTACTTGATAATATTCCATATTAAGTAAGCCATCTTGGCCATGAAGATACGCAGGAAGGAAAACAATTTTTACTCTATCATCAGGATTGTTATATAACCCTGCATCCATACAATGTTTGACAATAGGATCATTAGATTCATCAATATTATGAGTAACTAAAGGAGGATTTCCGCTACGCCGTACATAAAGAAACTTTCTTCGAAGTTCGCTAATAAAATGATCAGGGACAATTTCAATAGTTTTTTTATCACCCATCATTACTTGCAAAATGATTCTTTGTAGAAAATAATCTTCTTTATCTTCAATATCAGATGATAATCCTTCCACGTGACTTTTGTTTTCTAACAATTCTTGTTTAGGTGAACCAACGTGCATCGCCATAAAAAAGAACATAACAATAGTTCTGTCTGAACCTTCTTCTTTTAATTGATGATTCAGTTTGCCAAGAGCATCAATAGTTATATCTAAACCTTTGTTCTCAAACTCGTAGCGACCGCTTGCATAATAGAACAATGTATTTGATAAACTGAATGTTTGATAAGGGAAAAAATGACTTATAACAAATTCTTGTAATTTTACTTTGTTAATTCTATGATTATACGATGCCTCTTCAAATGTAGGAAACAAATCAAGCGCCAACCCATTAGGAGTTAAATCGGGTGTTCTACCAAAAATAATTTCTGCTTCTTTTGCAGTTGTTTGAGAAACTGTGGTAAATACATCAGCAGCTAAAGCACACGCTTTTTCTGTTGAGAACTTTTCCATTACACCAATTTTCTTTGCTTCTTTGGCATGATTAAGTTCGGGCAATCTTTTGAAATATTCTTTTCCTCGAGAAGCAATGGAACGACCGAGCATAGTTGCATGTGTAGTAAAAACTGTTGCTATAGAAACATCATGTTTTTTTAGATAGAGAACGCCAAAACCTGAAAGCCACTCATGAAAGTGAGCAACAATTTTTCGATGATCAAATTCTTTTGCAATCTGCTCAAGAAGCATACCAACGCCCCAAGACCAAACCATCGGTTCATTAAAATCATAACCCGCAGATAACGATTCAACACCAAAAGACTCCCACAATTCTGCTTTAATCTTATTAACATTACCTGCTAACGATCGAGCATCAACTAAAATAGTATTTGGTCGACCTTCAACATCCCAGGTCCCATAAACACAACGAACACCTGTGTGTGCTAAGTGAGAAAATGCTCTTGCTATTGGTTCAGGAGGATTTGTTTGCACAAAATCACCAGGAATATCATCAAACAAAGGACCGACAAGTGTATAATGGTCATAATGTGCACGCATTAAGTTAATTTTTGAAGTAATAACTGTATAGATACCACCACATTTGTTAGTGATCTCCCAACTCGCTTCAAAAACTATATCTGCGTATGCGTTCATTCCCATCCCCTTTTTCAGTGTTTTGCCTTCCAGTGTTCAGCTTTCCAGCTCCCGAACTATCTTACTAATTTAAGTGTTTTTTTACTAAATGTTTGTAAATAATAAGACGCATTTCTTTTTTTTCTTGTACGCCTTCAAGTTCTCTTGCTAAATCTTCTTCTTCAAACACATAACGAACCCAATTTGCAAAATCATGTTTAACGTCATTGACGTGATGTGCTACAACTGCATCTTCTAATTCTTCTAAGACATCAGCTAGCATAATATAATGCTGTAATCGTTGACCATTCACTAGCACAAATTCTTGTTCAACAGTGATTGGTTTTGTTACCTTCTTTTTGACAACTCGTTTTTTTGGAGCTGCCTTTTTAGTAGTTTTTTTAGTTACCTTTTTAGTCGTTTTTTTTGCAGTCATAATATTCACCTAAATTCTTGAAGCAAACTTGCAGGAGATGCCACAATGTCTGGTTGTGTTGCAAATAATCCCTGCTTACCCAACTCAACAGTTTTTATTTTATGTGCAATGTCATTAAGGACATTCATGTACGTTGCATAATGATCATAAGACTCGTGAAGATGAGTTAAAGCATCGGCCTTCGTAAACATTTCATGTTGACCTAAAAGATGCCACTCCGTAAGTAAATCAGAATCTTCAGTTGCCAATACGTGCGGCGTTAGAGCTTGGTACTCAGTAAGAAGATGTTGTTCCATTTCAGAGAATTCTGTTTTTGGAGTAACCTCATTTCCCATAGCAATAGTTGGAGTTGCAATAACATTTTCTGCTAATGTGGAAAGAGCTACTTCTCCAGTAACTTTTTTCCCAACAAAAATTTGATCGTAGGAACAATTTTTTGGCACGAGACCGTCAGCTGAGAAAAAACCATTTGCTCGTTTCTTGAAAAATTTATTTAAAGCATCGGTTTCTAAATTAAGTTGTTCTTGCAACGCGTTGTCTGAAAGAATATGAAGTGAAGTGCCGTAATAGGGTACCGCTAAAAGCGCAACATTTTTTGTTTGTACAAATGATTGTAATTCATTGAGTGTTTCTGGAGCGTATTTCTTAAGTAATGGCAAAATAAAACCAGAGACTGCTAATTGCAACATATCTTTTGATGAAGAAGAAAGATTTTTTAGTGTGTCAGTAATTTGAGGAACAAGAGTTGTTTCTAAATCATGACGAAGAAGACCGTGGTTAATATATGATTTATTGCCACCAACATCTAACACATTCATGTGATTAAGTGGTGCGTGAGATAATAAGGTTAAAGTGATGTTACTCATTGCGTCATCCTCCCGTAAAGAGCGAGACATTTTCGGGCTGGTTTTTCCCATGTTGTTGCTTTTGCTTCTTTGTAACCGTACTCCTTCATTGTTTTATGAAGTGGCGGGTATTTGAGCAATGTAATAATTTGGGAAGCCATTTTGTCAATATCCCAGAAGTCAACTTTGAAACAATGATTAATAACTTCAGCAACACCAGATTGCTTGGTCACTATAGTTGGCGTCTCTTTACACATTGCTTCAAGTGGTGTTACGCCGAAGGGCTCCATAATCGAAGGAAGCACAAATACATCGGACATATCAAAAAACCTGTCCGCGTCATCTCGGTTGTAAAATCCGTGGAAATAGAACTTATTTTCAACGCCAGCCCATTTAACTCGATCCATACAAGATTGCAATTGATCACCGGCGCCAGCCATAATAAATTTGGTGTTCGGGCAATGTTGTAAGACCTTTAGAGCTGCATCCACAAAATTCAACGGACCTTTCATACCGGTGACGCGGCCAAGGTAGGAAACTACTTTGTTATCGCCTTTGAAGTCTTTTCCGTCAAACATAACTGGGCTCATTGTGACGCCTCCATTATGGATAACTTCAATCTTTTCTTCAGGCACGCCGTAATGTTCCATTACGGTATCTTTGATGGTATTACTAATCGCAATAATCTTATCGGCAGCCATCATTCCTTCACGCTCAACAGAGTATACTTCTGGATTGACTCCCAATCCAGCATTTTTGTTTACTTCAGTGATGTGCACGTGCACGATAAGAGGGATATTAAGAAGTCGTTTTGCTATAATTGCAGCAGGGACAGTTGTCCAGTCATGAGCGTGAATTATCTCGGAGTCTTTAAAAGCACCGTGCTCGACCATAACGGCTATTCGATGAGCAAACATGTCAATTTCGGCTAGAAGATTATCACCATATAATTTAGAGGTTGGGTCACGTCTTTTGACCTCTTTACCTGGATAAAAAGTAGAAGAAGAATACTTACTTACTTCCTTGAGTGTTTTCTCATATTCTTCAGGAGTTTGATACGCTGCAAGAAGAGATTTAACACGGGTCATTTTGATGCCAGAATTTCGAAGTTGCTCGTCAGTTGCGTGGCGAGAAGCATCAATAATTTTTATACGAGAAGCATCAACAAGGTTGACAAAATTAGATTGGAGATCATCAGGTGCAAAAGGCATGACGTAATCTAGAGTAGCTCCTTGGTCAACTAGTTGCAAAGCTAATTCCTTACAGACCATACCAACTCCGCCTGCAAAATATGGAGGGAATTCCCATCCAAACATTAGTACGCGCAAGCAATACTCACCTCTTTTTTCACACTATTGTTAGGTCTAATCATTTTCATCACAAATATTCTTTCTAGAACATTCATTAAGTTAGGCCGGCTAAGTACAATTGTAATCTCATCATTTAAAAAGGTTTGGTTGAAATTCTAACAAAAACGATTAGAACATTAATTACTTAACCTACTAATTAAGTTAATTAGTGCAATAACTAAACAAAAAAGAAACCATTATATAGCACTTTATCTCAAAAATAATATGTCGCAAGAAACACCAGCACAATTCAAAATTCTGCAAGCAATTGTGACAGGAAAAGACGCGGCTAGTGACATCGCAAAAGCCACAGGAATCAGCTTACCTTACATTCTCAACCAACTTGCACTTCTTGAAGCAAGAGGACAAATTACTAAAGAAATAGCACATAAACAGAGTGGTCCAGGAAAGCCAAAAAAGAGGTATAAACTTGCCTCTGCAATGGTGTCCATTAGCATACTTCGAGAAGGGTTTGGAAGACAATTTGAGATCTCAGAACCATCCAAGATGTTGGCAGTCTATCTTCAACTACTTGCCACAATTTCAGACAAAAATAAGGCTGCCTTTTCTGAGTATTATTGGAGCAAAATAGACCAATTTGAAAAACTTCGAGGAATGGCGTTTATCATGGAAGAAAACAACACCGTGGAGCTTTTGGCACTCACCACCATCAAAAACCTTGATAGTCTTCGAAAAAGCATCAGTAACTACACTATTAAACAAATAGAGTATAAAAGCCTTCGTATTGCTTGTTGGGTACACACCACAGAAGAAGTTATTCATGGCGTGAAAAATCATGATGATTATTACATCAATCTCATGAAACGAGCAAAACCAATAGTAGATCCACATGGTGAAATTGTTAAACTACTAAAAGAGGTCAAGCGATGAACAGACTTTCCAAAATACTCGAAACTCTTTCTTTAGAAGATCTTGAGCTTGTTAAAAAAGACCTTGAAGCAGGCAATGTGCACTCAATCCTTAACAAACAAATTACCCAAGCAAAACTTAGCAAGTTAGCCCTTTGTCCCGTTTGTAATACCCCCATCAAGGAAGGCGAAGGGCTTCACTTGCAATTCGGACCCCCGAGTTTACGAAAAAAAGCAACATTTGATGGTGTAGACTGCTTGAGATATTTCATAGAACAACATCTACAACGAAGAAAGTAAATACCGCTTCTTTTATAAAATCAAAATGATTTCTCTCTTTTTATGAACGAAGAATATCCAACAGAAAGTGAGCACGCGTACAAAACTCAAATAGCAAATATTCTTCTCAGCTACGAACAAAATATACAACCAGCCATAACTAACAACAAATTTCATGAAGAGTTTCTTGGAAAAATTGAAAGTCTTGATTTTATGCTTGCAGACTCAAGAACTCACGATATCAAAGTAGAAATTAATGCTCAAATAAGATTCATTAAACCATACGATCCTTGTAGACTTATCCAAGATGAATACATTACCATTCTAGATGATCTGAAAAGCAAAAATACTATTCAGAAAAATAAACAATATAAGCTTAGACAAAAACGCAAAGAAAAAGAAGCACAAAAATCTTAATTCTGCATCACGTACAAAATGTCTAAACCTAGCTCGTCAATTTTTGCTCGACCAAATCCTTTAATCCCTTCTAAATCTTCAAGAGATATTGGTTGGAGCTGAAGAAGTTGTTCAAGAACCCTGTCTGAAAAAATAAGATAGGGTGGAACGTTTCGTTCTTTACTTTCTAAAAAGCGCCAACGACGAAGAGCTGACTTTTGCTCGAGAAGACGTTTTTGAGATGTTGCCTTCTTGGTTTCATTAAGACCGTTCACTTTGATATCAACACTTGCTAAAACTTTTGTAGAAAGAAATGGGGTTGGAACACCTGTATAACCAACTTGCAATACTTGCTTTGCTCGAGTACACGCAACATAAAATATTCTTCGCTCTTCCTCATACACATCATAACTTTCTTTTCCAGCTAAAAGTTCTACAAAATGATGATCTTTGGCCCTACAAGGATAATTATTACCTGTTGCGCCAATCACAAAGACTGCTTTTGCTTCAAGACCTTTAATTGCATGAACTGTTGAAAGCACAATTTCTTTTCCTGTTGATTCTTG
>CAZSZY010000028.1:0-8905 GCA_964611285.1 uncultured Methanosarcinales archaeon | reverse complement strand
CGCTTTTTCAAAACGTCTACCAAATAAAAGCCAGTCAGGATTAATAAGATTAAACACTCTCATTTTAGAATTTTACCTTAACGTTTGCTTTTGCGGATGTTGCGAATAATTCCTGTTGTTTAAAGCCAAAAAGTTTTGCAATCATATTTCGTGGAAAGACTTGAACGCTATCGTTCATGTACGTTACATTCTCATTGTAAATTCTTCTTGATGCAGAAATTTCATTTTCTGTATTAGAAAGTTCGTCTTGAAGTTTCATGAAATTCTTACTCGCCTGAAGTTTCGGATAGTTTTCTGCAACAGCGAATAATTGCTTAACATGTTTTGCAAGTTGTTTGTTTGCTTTGTTAACTGCCTTTGCATCTTTTGTTTCTAAACTATCCATTAAAGCAGTTCGCTCTTTAGTTATATTTTCTAAAAGGGTTTTTTCATGTTTTGCATAACCTTTTACTGTTTTTACCAGATTAGGAATAAGATCTGCTCTTCGCTTCAATTGTACGTCAATACCGGCCCAGGACTTCTTAACTGCATTTCGCAAACGAATAAAACCATTAAACGTTATGATTGCCCAAAGAAGTATTACGCCTATTATGATTAGATATGTGTATGCCATGGGAGAAATTGATGTTTATAAGCTTAAAAATGTTTTGGTGCTTTTGAAGAGAAATTATTATAAAACAGACTGAAATTAGGTCTTAGTATAGTGACAAAAGCCGGAAAGAAAAAAGGACCTAATAATTACAGGTTACCAGGAGCAGGCCTTATTGATAAAATTCTAGAATTAAATGACCAAGGCAGAATGACGCCTCAGCTTGCAAAAAAATATAGCGTAGACTTAAACATGATTTTAGTACGACATAAACAAGGATTTCAACCTGAAGCGCTTGATTTATTTCAAAAAGTACAATTCTTGCTAGAACCATATGTTCAAGGTAGAAAAACAGGGAAAAATGGCGTTGCAGGAAAAGACGCAGAACAACTAATATTTTTCTCTAAGCTATTTAATACTGAGGGTACAACACCATGGACGCCTGTTGAATGGGTGCACAAAAAAAACAACGTGTATGCATTCTCAATTGGTAGAAAAACATATTTATTTGAAGAACCCGCGCCTGAATTTTGGAACGGCGACTTTGGCATAAAAAGACAACACAAAACCTGGAATGAAGTCAAACCAGTGTACAACGAAAAACGATACAAAACATTATATGATTTTTATCAATTACCAGAGGCATTGCTTGAGAAAAAAACGAACGCAGTTGGTTGGTGTGAGCCTGAGTTAGTAAAAAAAACAGACCGACTACCTTTAGTTCACGTGAATAATTTCTGTTTGTTTATACAAGGACACACCTATAAAAATTGGAAAGGAGATTTTAAAATCCAAAATATTGTACCAAAAGGAAACTGTGCTTTTGTGAAACCAATAAAAAATACTATTAAAGATCGCGTCGTAGAACTTTTTCCTAAATACCATCTTGCAAAATATGGTAAGGAATATCAAGAGAATTAATTATCATCAAAGTCGTTATTATTTCTATTATTAAAACTAGTAAATTTTGGCGTTGGTGAAATTAAAGGTTTTTCTTACCATAATGCGCAGTATGCAATAGTTAATTTATAAATCTTTGTGTGTGTAACTACTATGAAGTCACTAATTTCTTATAAAACCTTATACACTATAAGGTAAAACGTTAAATAATGCTGTTTGAGAGCTTCTTTCTATGAATTACAACTATGTCGGACTTCTCAGAAGATACGTCTTAAACGGGCTGAAAGGATTATTTAGAGCTGTTTTGCTACGGGTTTTGGCAAGAATTATCATAAAAGTGAAGAAAGACACGAGAAAGTAAATTTCTAAGTTAAATGGAGAAAGATATAAACGCTACGCGAGTATGACTAGTGAGTTGTACCTACAAATGTAGCAAAAACACAATATTTATATATTTGTAGTACTAACTGTTTGTTATGGAAATAATCAAACAAAAAGTCAAAGGTAAAGAATATTACTATTTGGATCACTCATATAGAGATATAACTGGAAAAGTTACCAAAAAAAGAACTTATCTAGGGAAAAAAATACCCTCAAATATCGAAGAAATCAAAAAAGAATTCATGGATGAAATCAACAAAGAACTCTGGTACAAACAACTTAACAATATCAAGAAGAATTTCAACAAAGCATTTTCTCAACTACCAGAAACAGCTAAAAGAAAATATGATGAAAACTTTCTTGTGAAGTTTACATATAACACGAACAGAATAGAAGGAAGCACCATAACATTAAAAGAAACAACAAGATTACTTCAAGAAGGTAGAACGCCAACACACAAACCTCTCAAAGATATAAAAGAAACAGAAAGTCAAAAAGTAGTTTTTGAAGATATGTTAAGTGAACAAAACGAACTAAGTTTAGCAGTACTACAACAATGGCATAAAAAACTATTTGCAGGAATAGATGACGAAATAGCAGGCAAAATACGAAAACATGATGTGGCAATAGCAGGATCAAAATATGAACCGCCACAACCAGAAGAATTAGCATATTTACTACGACGATTTATACAATGGTACAAAAATAACAATGAGAAAATTCATCCTGTAGAGCTAGCTGCGCTCGCACACTTAAAATTTGTTACCATACACCCATTCACAGATGGAAATGGGCGAATATCCAGGTTATTGATGAACTTTATTTTAAAGAAAAATAACTATCCCTTACTTAATATAACATATACGGGAAGAAACAATTATTATACTGCACTAGAAAAAAGTCAAACAAAAAATGAAGAAAGAATATTTCTCATGCACATTATGAAAAGATACATAAAAAATTATAAGAAGTATAACTAAATAAAGAAAAACTTGAGAAAAGTACGCCTTATGTAGATAAAGCCACAAGTATTTATATAGTCTACATTTGCAAAAAAAGCAGGTGAAATTATGGCAGCAAAACCAAAAGCAGCACAAAAAATAAAATTAGACTATAACATAGGTAAAGAAATTTATGATGACTTTGTCAGAATGACAAGTAAAAAAGGATCAGCACCAGTAGTAGTAGTTGAAAGAATGATGAAAAAATACGTTGAAAGTAGCGGAAATATTTAGTTATAACTGGTTTCCCTCTCGTAACGGGCACGTTTGTGTACAATGTTTCTAAAAAAACTAATGGGCAAAGAGTCTCAGAACAGAAACACACCCTTCTAAAAACGTTGATGGAGAAAACTCCTGATTATATTTATTTCAAAGTTGATGAAACATAAGCATTCTAAAATATATATTGGGAAATACATATATGTTTATATAATAAAACAACTATTATATAGAGATTAACAATGAATAATCTGGGGGGAACTCCATCTGATTTTTCTGGCAAGCACTTTCTCATAGTCGACGACGTATATTTTAATAGGTTTCTTCTTAAAACACTCATAAAAGGTACTGGGTGTACCTATGATTTAGCAGAGGATGGTAGAATGGCTCTTGACAAAGTCAGAGAGACATACAAAAATGGAAAGAAATACAACATCATACTTATGGATATCCAAATGCCCAATATGGATGGAAAGGAAGCAACCGAAATCCTACGACAAGAAGGATACACCATGCCAATTATTGTACAGTCAGCATACATAAATGAATATTCTAAAGAAGAGCTCTTAGACATGGGATTTAGCAATTATCTTAATAAACCAATAAAAAGAGAATTGCTTTTTCGAACAATAGACGAACAATTAGACACAGTATTCTCTGCTAATTTAGTGAACAAAGAATCTTCAACAAAAAAAATGGGCATACAAGAAAAAACCTATGCCATACTAAAAGAATATGAAGAGAGCGATATAGAATTAAAACCATCAGCAATTAAGAAATTACCACTTAATGAAATTTCCAGGTTTTACTCATTTCTTCAAAAAAAACCAGAAAGAACAATTCACCATATGAAAAGACCTGAAAAAGTTAATTATGGACATACTGGAGGAGTACCATTATACAGCCACAAAAAAAAACTGAATGATTACATCGCACAGTGGGGATTCTCGTTTAAAGGAAATCCCGCTAACTTAGGTCCGTGCCTTTTGGAAGCAAGTATCAATTTTTGTGAACAAAATAATAGTTTATGATATAATTTATGGAATAAAGGCATTTCAGAGCCTGAGAACGCTCAAAAAGCATATTTGTCACTTATCAGTAACATTTATATACTTTCTAAGTCATAACTATAAATTATGGCAGGCAAACTCCCTTTAACACCAGAAGAAATAGCCAAATTCCTTGAACTAGGTAAAGGAATAACAGAGAAAAATAGTTTCTTTCCTAAAGATGAATGGCATCATAGTAATACTTCTGGAAAAGGACCTGCAAACACACCAATCATTAGACACGGTCATGAAATGATTCATGGAGACATTGCAGACGTACTAAAAAAATATGATTATCCCGTAACAGGTTTTTGCGGCGATGCAACCACGCGCAAATTTGGTAACGAGTTCTTCGGGAAAAAAGAAGAACCTCTGGACTACATAGACGCACTCACAAAAAAAGCTCAAGAAAATATCGACATATACAACTGGAATAAAGATTTATCACCCAAATATCCTTCACTAGAAGAAAAACCATTCAACCCAATAGGTTCATGGCCAAGTACACTTAACGACCCAAAGCCAGCGCTACCGAAATTTAACTGGGAAAAATATTTGAAAGACCAAGAACCAACAATAATTCCAATCACAGAAAAGCCAAAAAATTACTTTGGATTGAAAATAGAGAAAAAGATGGACGAGATACTTGCGATAAGCGAAATAATTGAAAAAGAAAAAAAAGAAAAAGAAGCAACTGAAAGGATTATAACACATATCAAAATGATGAAAAGTATTAATGCAACTTTAAGCACTCCTAAAAAACCAAAATATTACAATCATGTATTACCCAAAATAGATTTAGAACCAACGCTAAACTATAAAGCAACACAAGAACATTGGACATGGAAAAACCCTGTTAGTCAAGATAATGATTCATGGAAACCAACAATTGTTCCTACTTTGCCAACTCTTAAACCCCGATTTGATTTTAAAGATCCATATCTTACACAAAACGATGCGGGTAATTCAATACTTGACAAAATCATTGAGCGCAACAACGCAGAAAGAATCGCTTCATACAAAGGATCAGGAAGCGCAGAACATATCGTTCTAGAAAAAGGAAGACTAGACTCGCTAAACTTCACACCAGGAAGCAATAACTTACTCACTCCACCACTAGATACAGGTGGATGGGGAACTTAGAAAAGATAAAAGCAGTATGTTTTATTTCTTATGACCAATCATTCTTGCTGAAGAAGGCTTGACAGAACCAATACTTCTAGAACGAATTCTTGAATAGGATGAACGAGGTAATTTTATTCTCTTAATCGGTTTACGTGCTAAAGGCTTGGCAGGTTCTTCTTTATTATGAAATTGTTTGGCGTATTGAGTTCTAAGAAGATTAATGCTTTTTAGCTCGCTACCATCTTTGTAATACCAATAATCCCAACCATTATGATTATCTTTCTTAAGATATTTCGCAGACAAAAAAGAAGAAATACTAAAAAGCGTGTATGAAGCGTTTAAGAAGAAGTAAAATTAAAGCTCATACTCCCAAAAGCCAAGTCTGCCCTTCGCAGGAATAGGCTCTTTGAAGCGAACAGGATTTTCTAAGATAAAACCATTAAGACCATAATCACTTGTTGCTAAATGCTTAGAATAATCTTTCTTGAACTCTTTAGGAGACGCGTAATGTTTTACATCAGTTAAAGTAGCCTTGCCAACAATAGCGCCAAGAGGTAAAGAATTCTTTTCAAAGCCAAAACGCACCATAGCCTTCTTATCAGGAACCAAGGAAGCATGAACGAGGAATTCACCACGATAAAGAGTATTCCAAGAACGAATCTCAATAGACTTAGGATTAGAGACAACGAGCTGCGCGAAAGGTTGCTTGAGGGAAAGGGTCTTCATGAAATATCTTGGTATTCAGGGGTTTTTAAAGGTTAAGAAAAATTAACTGATTTACATTACATAATTTAATTAAAGAAACGTTTATATATTCTAATTCGTGTTTTTTAAATAAGGAGCTTATTTTTTGTACTTACTCTATAGTAATAGAAGTTTTTATATATTTCAGTGCATTAGCATCAGCTGAGAGGATTAAAATGAACAAAAGCAATTTTGAGTCGAATTTTGAAGCATATAATTTACTTAATGTATCTAGATATAAAGGACAATGGGTTGCAGTTGTAAACAAAAAAATTGTTTCTTCAGGCCCTAAACTCAAAGAAGTACACGAAAGTGCAAAAAAAATTTCTGGCAAATCAAAACCTCTCTTTGCAAAAGTCCCTCGTGAAGGGACCATGATTCTATGAGGAATAAATTTGGCAATAACATTTCATTACAAACAAGTCAATAGAGATAACGGCACTTCAGGAGTATCTCCTTCAATCCCAGTAAACCTAACAGGCCCTGCCGAATCCATGGATGTAATGGCAGTATTAGATTCAGGCGCAGATTTTACTGCTTGTGGCAAAGATGTTGCTGAAATTCTAGGTTTAGATTTATCTGGCCCAGCACATCCTACTTTTGGCGTTGGAGGAAAAGTAAATGCAGTCAGATCCAATGTAAATGTATCCATTTCAAAAGCTCATGAAACATACGCTTTCGATATCCCAATCATAGTTATTCTTGAGGATTGTGATTTTGGAATCTTACTTGGACGAGCCACTTTTTTTGATAAATTTAAAATCACGTTTGATCAAGATCTCAAAAAAATTATTTTAAAACGTAATAATAAATAACGAGAAAATCTTTCTTGAACTCTTTAGGAGACGCGTAATGTTTTACATCAGCTAAAGTAGCCTTGCCAACAATAGCGCCAAGAGGTAAAGAATTCTTTTCAAAGCCAAAACGCACCATAGCCTTCTTATCAGGAAGCATGAACGAGAAATTCTCCTCTGTAATTAGTAGCCCAAGAGCGAATTTCTATAGACTTACGACCAGAGACAACAAGTTCAGCGAAAGGTTGCTTGATGGAGAGGGTTTTCATGAAATATCTTGTTATTCAGGTGTTTATAAGGGTTATTCTCATTAAAGGGTCAATATAAACAGAAAAGAATAAATCAGTTAAGAAACCAATCTATAAATTCTTTACATGTAACTTCTGTATTTTTTGATGAAATTATTTTTCTATTAAAACTTGTTTTTGAATCATCTAAAGCAACAATAAAAATGGATTCATCCATGTTAACTTTCCACAAATTATCAACATCCAAATAGTAATAATAACCTTTGTAAAAAACCATAGATAAACAAGACAATAACATAATTATATATTCATTGTAAGAATTTCCGGAAATATTACAACTCAATATGTTTTCTAAAGTACTCTTCAACATCTTTATTTACAAAATAAACATAACATCCTTTCATTCCCCTACTCATAAGAACACGATAGATATTTCTCGCATAAGTGTCGAATTGATCTTTATACCTTTTTAGTGTGGGATCGCGAGTTTTTGAGACATCGGTTTTTAAGGAATCAGTTTGTAAATCATATTGTATATCTTCACCAACAATAACGCCAATATAATCAAATTCAAATCCTTGAACAGTATAAATGCAACCAACTTGTTTTATCCCTTCAGGTTTATAAGCCCACTCATACCATTTAACAAAACCATTTGGAGGAGTAATATTTCCATGAGTTTCCCAAGGCATCGCAAAATCACCAACAACAACATCGTTCACCAAATTACCTTGCGAATCTAATGTTTTGCTCCAAGGCCAACAAAAACCAGCAACTAATCTTGCTGAATTAGATTTGCCATCCTCTTTAGATTTTAAAGTTCCATAAAGTTCAACAGGGTCCGAAAATATTCTAAAATCAAAATTATCTTGTTTTTTTAACAGCTTAGGCTTAGAAGAATAACCCAACATAGATTCCAACCAATCTAAATAATTATCAGAACCATTACAACGAAACTGAGACAATAATTCCACTTCTTCAATAGAACAACCAAATTTTCTTGCAACAACCTTTAAAAGTTCAGAATTACCAACTTCCAAACCTCTAACCGTTTGTTTATCGTCAATAAAAAAGACAGCTGTTTTAGCACAACGAATAAGTTGTTCCATCTGAGGCATATCAGTTCTGTCTTGTGGTTTTGTGAATTGAAAGTTACTTGATTTGCCAATTCTATGAGCCTCATCCACTAAAAGAACATCCAATTGATTTTCATCAACACGAGAAGGAATAAACTGATTCAAATTAGAAAATAATATTTTTCCAGTTTTTCCGACAGTATTTTTTAAAGCCTCAAGAAAAGGCTTGGACTTACAAGCATAAAAAACCGTTTTGTTTCTTTTTGCCATTTCAGCAAGAATATTTAATGCAATAACAGATTTTCCAGTTCCAGGACCGCCTTTAACTAAAATAACACTTTTTTCTTTCTTCTTATCAAATTGTTTAACCTTTGATAAAATAACATTTTTTGCAACTAACTGTTCATTTAACAAAGAAAAAACAGCCTTATTCTCAATAATTTTTGCAGTGTTTTCTAATAATTTCTTAGAAGGACGCACAGGACTTTGCATAAAACGATTAAAAATTTCAAAACCATTGCCTTTAGAAAGCAATTTTCTTAATTTGTTTGCAAAATCGACAACATCTTCCTTCGCATAAATAGGAAATTTACCAAGGACTTCTAAATAAGTATCATCGAATAAACCGACATGTTCTGTTTTAGAATAGTTATGACAATAAACACAACTAAACAAATCAAAATTTCTATCCAACTCAAAAATCTCTATAAAATTTAATAAATGGTTATGATATCCTTCAACTTGTTCAGATGGGTGAGGAACTTTTCTAACATTACCAC
>CAZSZY010000027.1:0-9156 GCA_964611285.1 uncultured Methanosarcinales archaeon | reverse complement strand
AACAAGAAAGTCCTTGAGGCTTACCTAGGTGAATAAAAATGGATAAACATGAAACATTAGAAACAGGGGTCTTAACTGAAATTCTTGGAAATTTAGTTAAGAATTATGATTTTAGAAAAGCCATCGTAGGTGATGATTTTAAAAAGACTTCAGAAACAGTTCAATCAAGTATTGAAACTACGACTACTGAGAAGTATTCTCTTTCCTTTCTACTTAGTCTTGACAGTTTACTTTATAGATTTTCAGATAAAGTACTTCTTAAATTTAATTATTTTTCAGAACTGTTCTTTGAGAAAACTTCTTTAACGAGTAGCCGCTCTGTTTTTTCTTTAGATGTTAAAGAGCCAGTATCAAATAATAATTTGGTTTCTTTATGTGAATCTGTAAAAAATAACGAAGCTAAATATGGCCCTTATCAGCTAGATGAGTTAACTTTGGGTGTTTTAGCTGGTTCTCTTTCGTATAAACACGGTGGAAGCAGTAATCAGGTTAGTTTAGAAGTTGCAACAGAGGAGTGTTATATAGTTAAAAAAGTCTTAGTTGATTCATTACGTGGTACTAGAAATAACTTAATTTTATAGGTGAATAAATAATGTTATCGTTACAAAAATTAAATGCTGGCTATGGAAAACTTCGTGTGCTTCATGATGTGAACTTTCATGCTAACAAAAATGAAATCATTGCAGTCATCGGTCCAAATGGCGCTGGCAAGAGTACAATAATTAAATCATTGTATGGTCTTGCAGATATTTACTCTGGAGAAATACTCTTCCGAGGAAAAGACATTACTAAACTAAAACTGCATGAACTTATTGACTTAGGTATTGCGTACATGCCTCAAGGTAAAATTGTTTTTGACACAATGAGTGTTCAAGAGAATTTAGAACTTGGTTGCGTGCATGTTAAGGATGCGTCCATTGTGAAACGAAGAATGGCGAGTGTTTACACACAGTTTCCCGTTCTCAAAGAAAAAAAAGATAGTAAAGCATTTACTTTAAGTGGCGATCAAAAACAAATGCTTGCTCTTGGCAGAGTCTTAATGCAAAAACCTAAGTTGCTTCTTATGGATGAACCATCTTTAGGTCTTAGTCCAAAACTGCAAAAAAAATTATTTCAAATAATTACGCACCTTAAGAAGCGAGGCATAACAATAATTGTCGTTGAGCAGAATGCTAAGAAAGCAATTGAGATTGCAGACAGAACGTATCTCCTAGAAAACGGTAAAGTGGTTTTAACCGGCGGTAAAGAAATTCTTCAAGCTGAAAAAATAAAGACTGTCTATCTCGGTAATCATAGCAAACAAAAAGGTGAATAAATAAAAATTGCACTCTTAAGGATGTGAAGACTGAATGAACAAGGAAAATTTAGAATCAGAAATTCGCACTTCAAAGGAACTTTCAGATAAACAAATCTATAAAATGGCTTTTTGGAAGGGATTTGAATTGTATGCGACCTTGTTTTTAAAATTTCCGTCTACTGTCGCTAAAGTAAAACGGTCAAGAAAAGAAAAGTTTGAATTTGACACAAGAATGCTTGAAGATAAAGCATATGCTGCTAAGAAAATAAATTATTTGGGTGCAGGTCTTATAACTGGCGGTCTTTGTATGATTGCTCAGCCAATTATAGGAGTGTACCTTGCATCTCATTATAATGAGTTATTTTTGGCTACTCCTTTGGTCACTAACGCTATTTCTGGCGGGGTTGAGATTTACAAAGGCATTGTTCATCACAACAAGAATAAAAATAAAGATAATGCTTCTATTAAAGGTGAATAAATATGGACTATAAATCTTTAGAAGAAGAAGTGGCTCGTTTGCTGGACAACGCTCATAATAGAGAACTGGCTCCGACTCGTTGTGCTTTCTTTGATGATGAATTCGCTTTCTTTGAAACGAACATTAGAAATCGCAATGTACTTGTTGTTGGTTGCGGTCTTGGTCATGATTCTTTTGAACTTGCCAAATATAATGCTCATGTAACAGGTATTGATATATTTCCTTCCTATGTTGCTGAGAGTACTAAACGACTTAAACAATTTCCTCATTTACAAAATGTAGATTTTCAAGTAGCAGATATTTTAGCAAATAATTTTTCAAAGAATCAATTTGATATTGCTATACTAAATATGGGCACCATTTGCAATTTTGATAACAAAGCAGATTTTCTTCTTGAAATGACTCGCGTTGCACATCTTGCATATGTTGATTTTTATATTCCAGGACCAAGTGGGAGAGAAAAGCGAGGAAAGTTCTACACTGAGGAAGGTTTTATCAAAGTTCTTCTTCGAGAAGATGAATTTTACAATGCTGACGGATTTTCTTCCAAAGCTATTTCAAAAGAAGATTTTGCTAAGATTGTGAATGAATCAGGCCTACATGCAAGTTATATTCCTATTAATAGTTATACACTTATGGCGCCAGTGTGGAAGAAATAGTTTACTTTATTTCTTCAATGGTTTCAAGATCCTTAATACGCCGTTCTGCATCAATGCTGGTGTGAAAGAAATGCCAGAATACTTTTTGCATCCATGCTATCCAGTCTTCATCTCGTATTTCATAGAAAACATAAAGTCTGCCTGTTCGCTTCCGAGCTTTTTCTTCTTTGCATCGTGCAAATGTACTATCGATAATAAAACTTCTTAGAGGTTGTTCTGCATGTCGTATTTCAATTACATTTTTTTTATGTTTGTGATTAAGCGATAAAATATTTTTTATGTTTTCCATGGCGTCAAGTTGTACATTTGCAATTATTTTTATGCTGATATTTTTTGTAACAAGTTCATCAAAGACATCAATAATTTTTGTATTTCCTTGTGTTACAAGAGCCCAAGATAAATCGCCTGAAAAAATTAATACTTGTTCTTGTGCCGATTGAAGTGCTTTTACAAGATCTTGCTTTTTGGTTAACTTATACTCAGTTTGTTCTTCATAGAATGCGCGTCTTTTATGCGCGTCTACATATTGGTAAATATCAAATGGACTAAAGTCTATTTTATGATGTGCACTTTGTATTTTTTGCAGTAATCGTTCTTGGAATTGTGATGAGTGTATGGTAAAACTGTCTCTATAATATACTATCTTTAATGCTCCTCGTGTTCCTTCGCGAAAAACTTTGGTAGCTAGTGTTCCTTCTTCGCGAGCAATCTTTTCAACGTAAGAATCAGCAGTTCTCCAATTTCGTCCAAGCATATGCGCTACTTCTTGTACTGTTCTAGGAGCTGTCTTTACAAAATCCTCTATCTTGGTTACTTCTTCCTTCCCCAACATTTCTTACACCATTAACACTTTTTGTAACGCCTTGACAAAAAATCAGAGAGCGAGCGATTTATGCAGTGTGGCTCTCGTAAATTCCAACTGCGTTTGGTACATTGTCGCGTTACAATTCCCTTAAATTTGTTTTAGACGCTCTGATATATAAATTTAGCGAAAAATACAACGCTATGACAAGACTTTTGTAAGAAATAGGTAAATTAACTACAACACCATAATATACTACGGTGATACGTATGAGAAAAGACTTTTGGACCCTGGATGAACTTGACGAGCTTGAAGGCTTTCAGTTACAACTAAGCCGAGAAGGCGAAGCATAAATTTTGTTTTTGTTTTTTGTCTTTAGTTTTTTTAGAAAATAGAATCTAGTGATAACGAGGTTAGATAGAATGAAGAAATTTTTTACATTTGAGGGAATCGATGGTAGTGGAAAAGAAGCACAACTCTTGGCTTTTGTACATGCATTAAAAAATGGTTGTACCTATTTTAAGGGAAATAAACATGGGCCTATGTGGCTCACGCGCGAGCCAACAAAATTAACATGGTATGGTGAAGAGATTTGTCGTTTGCTTAAAACCGAGCATGTCTCTGCAGAAGATGCTACGAAACTTTTTGTTGCAGACCGAATTGAACATACAAAAAAACATATTGTTCCCGAGCTGAAAAGAAATAATGTGCTTTCATCACGTTATGATCTTTCAACACTCGCATTTCAGATGGCGCAAGGTGCTGACTTTGATGAATTATATGCATTGCATAATTATGGAAAACGAGACGGGGCGCGAATTCCTGATATAACTTTTGTTCTAGATTTACCTCCAAAGGTTGCGTTACAACGAATTGATAAGAGAGGAGACAAACGAGAGTATTTTGAAAAAGATTCTTTTCAAGAAAAAGTTGCCAAGGCGCAAAGATTTTGTATAGATAAATTAAGAGCGCTTGATGGAAGAACAATTGTTGTGGTGAATGCTAATCAAACAATTCCTGAAGTAACTGATGAACTCTTAAGAAAGGCAGCCCCTCACCTATAGTTACCTTTTAAGCCAAACCAAAAGAATTTAACTACGCAGCAAATTAGAGATTATATGCGAACAGGAATTGGCGTAGTGGGTCTTAATCTTTTTTTTGTAGAAGAAGATAAGAAGTATATTAAAAATAACCCTGATGATGCAAAGCTTGAGTGTATTCTTAATTCATATCTCAAACCCAAGGTAACACTTTATGTTAATGAGCACGTTGAAAATACGGGTATTATGGAAGAACCGGGTTTTCACATGGAATCAACACCTCCTAAGACTCCTTTGTCTGAGGTGACCTCTATTGATGTCTATCTTTCAAAAGAGAATTGGCATAAGCTAACAGAAGTATATGACTCTGAAGCTATTGGTGGTTCTTTTTTTACTAGGTGTGCCTGGGACAGATGTCAAATGTCGTTTTGGTCCGAGGACTTTTTTTCTAAGAATAATCCCTATTCGCGAAATACTAAATAAGTTAATTCATTAATTTTAAATAGACTTTTCACTTACCTATGTCTATGCACGTTAAAAAACTAGCAATAACTGATGAGAAACGGATTTATCCTATTTATGACTTAAACCGTTCACTTCATCTAAACGAAGGTGCTGTTGATAGGGAAGTTCTTATTGCTGCAAATCATAATGGTGTTGTGAAAACAACGAGTGATCAAGAATTACTCCTTGTTCCTGCAACCTTCAAAGATAATATGGAGCGTATGAAACAAGCTGCTGCAATTATTATTCCAAAAGATATTGGTTTTATTATTGCTGAATGTGGTTTAACAAAAGATTCTGTTGTTATTGATGCTGGTGCTGGCAGTGGCGGCAGCGCATGCACGCTTGGCGCTTTGTGTAAAAAAGTGTACACATATGATATTGTTAAAGCACATCTTGATACTGTTCGTGAAAACTGCGAGAAACTTGACCTGACTAATGTTGATGTGATTGAAGGAGATATTACTACAATAGAACCAAAAGAGCAAGTTGATCTTTTCGTTCTTGATATTCCTGAAACAGAAAAGGCAATTCCAACAATAAAAAAAGCTCTTAAGCAAAGTGGCTACGCAGCAATTTACACACCGCATATTAATCAGGCACAAAAATTTATTAGTAAGCTTGATGATGACTTTAAACTTATTACTGTTATAGAACTTATACAACGTCGTTGGGAAGTAAATGACAAACAACTACGGCCAAAGCATAACATGCTTGGTCACACAGCATTTCTAACAATTGTAAGAAAATTTGCTCGAGGTGAATAGATATGTTAGCATATTTGTTAATTAGTGTTGAAAAAGATAAAGAACAAGAAATTTATGAAGAAGTAAATGGTTATGAAGAAGTAATTGGTTCCTATATTATTTTTGGTGAATGGGATATTATTGCTAAAGTTAAGATTGAAAACTCTGAAGCTCTAGGAACATTTATATTAGATAAAATCAGGCCTTTACAAGGAGTCTCAATGACAAGCACGTTAATTGTGGCAAAATAAGGTTGCTTCATGGCTAAAAAGGCAAAAAAGAGGTCGTTTAAGGAACGTTTCCTTGCATTTTATAATGAACAAACTAAACAACATACACTTACTAAATTTGCAATAATTTTTGTAGTTTTTGTGGCTTATTTTATTCTTATCTCCTCTAAATATGGTGCAAAAGATGGTCTTCTTATTACTGTATTAACATGGTCTTTTTTTGTGTTTTGCACGCCTGTTGCTGATGCTGGTTTTTTTCTTGACTTTCCAATTCGTCTCATTGCAAAAGTTCGTATGATTTATTCAGAAATAGTTGTTTGGATTATTGCAATAATTCTAAACGTTACGGTGTTACTTACTACTCCTCTTGTCTATGAAAAAACATTGATGTTAAGTTTATTTCATCATATTCTTGTCAAACCTTTTCCTTTCTGGGGAATAATCTTGCTTTCTGCTGCGGGAACATTTCTTTCTGTTTATTTTGCAGATGAATTATTAGACGTTTCATCACATAAGAACAGAGAGAAGTATCATAAACACGTAAACAAATATCAAGTTATTTTAATGGTATTTCTGATTGCGCTCATTATTGTTTTATACGATTTTCTTCTCAAAAATATGGGAATTGCAATTCACTTATAATTACGAAATAATTTCTTTCTGATATATTTCCATCCAAGAAGTTTTAAACTACTAAAGATGAGCATGAACACAATAATGACTAATGCCATCTTCGCAAAGAATATTTCTGGATATGTTTGCATAAGAAGTGAGTCATAAGGAAATGAATAGTTGCCTTGAGGAAACAAGATTTGGTGAAATTGCGCAAAGAGTTTTGAAAAGTTTCCTATTGCAAGCATTGGGGTCATATAAAACAAGAAAAGCAAGGGCGAGAGTAATACTCCTTGTTGTTCAGGATAACTCATCTTAAACCAGAATAACAAGATTGCAATAATTGTTGCTATAATGATATAGAGTGCAATAAGAATTAATGCACGAACATCTTCTAAATGGCTTTGTTCTGCTAGAGTAAACTCCTCTATATAGAGTATATCGCCTGTACGAAGAAAGGCGGTTACTGCTTTATCTGCTCCTTGCGCATCTTCAGCTAGAACTGGTTTGTGCAGGCCTGAGCAGAGTGTTATGAAGAGAAAACTAACACAAATGAGCATGATGATGTAGGTTATTCCAAGCAGCCAAACTCTCTTCATATCTTACTTCAGGTCCTTTTTCTTTAAATACTTACTCAAATATTGTTTAAGGAAAGATTTTTAAAGTATTTTTCTAGAAATGATGTTATAACTCTTTGGAGGGGTAAATTAAAATGGCTTTAGAAAGTTTAATACCTGTTGGTCTCATTGCGATGATGGCAGGTATGATAGTTATAACTATAATTGTGAGCATTGGTATATGGATATATACATCTCTTGCTGCTGCTGCAATTGGTCGACGAGAAAAAGTTGACAAACCAAATCTAGCGTGGATTCCTGGTTTGGGACCTGCTTTGATTTTTAGAAAAATTGCTAAGATGCATTGGTGGCCATTTCTGCTACTAATTGGATTAATAATTCCTATCTTAAATACATTTGCAATGATTGCGTTTTTAGTATTTTACTACATTTGGTGGTGGAAAACTACGGAAGCAAGAAAAATGCCTGGTTGGATTGTTCTTCTAACTCTAATTCCTGGTTTGGGTGGATTATGGGGTCTAGTACTCATGGGTCTACTCGCTTGGAACAAAGACTAAGCAATATTGCTCCTCACGGAGCACTTTTTTTATTTTTTTTCTTTCTTGATTATTTAGGAAACTATATAAATAAAGCATTCTATAATTCTATTTAATATGGCTAACAAAAAAGTTTTGGCTTTGATTCTTCTTTTAATTGTTATTATGGTTGTATCTGTTGCTTGCACACCCAGTGATAGTGCTAATGAAGAATCTATAGATGTGAATAATGAAAACTATCCTTCAGAGGATGTTACCAATGATGAAGGTATGCCTGCTAATAATATGATGCCTCCTCCACTTCCAGAATAAAAAGGTGAATATTATGAAAAAATTATTAACTTATACAATCATGGCTTTTTTATTACTAAGTATTGTTATGGCGCCTAGTTTAAATGATGTAACTATTAAAGAAGAAGGGCAAATGTATTATTATACTGTTTCTTACGCAAAAGGTTGGCAGTTAATTCCTTCTGATTGGAGTAATTATGTGCGATTTCAAGGTCCTTATGGTGCTAACCCAGAGGTTTATGCAAATTCAGCTGAAGATACAGACTGGCATAATAGCGCTCTTCGATTTACTTATTTTCCTGCATTAAACAAATATTTTGGCGCATATACTGATGAAAACTTAGATGCTGTTTTTGTAGGTACTACGCAAGAAGAATACATGTCTGCTTTTGAAACATACATTGATAATAAAGATGCAGATTGGTTAATTTCAGCTGATTGGTATTATTTTGATGAGCCACGATCAATTACTTGGAATTTAATTAAAAGTGTTGATTCTTATGTGCTTCGAGATGAACAACCAAATCTTCAAAAAGGTTGGAATTTAATATCTATTCCTCTTCATGTGATTACTGAAGAATTAAATTGGGGAGATTGTGAATTTGAAAAAATATATTACTGGGATGGAGATCAACAAGATTGGGAGTCCGTATCCCATGACCTTGTTTCTTTGGATCCAATGGCTTTGAAGTTTGGCTTTGTGGTAAAAGCAAAAGCAGATTGTAGCATGGCTTTAGAAGGATCAGTAGCGAATGCAGGTTCTCCACCACCACTTCCAAACTAATTTTTTATTTTTTATTTTGTTGTGAAACGTGCGGAGAAAAGCTTTGCTTTTCTTGCACAAAAAATACAGAGGGTATTTTTTTGTGCCGGAAATTTTATTTCCGTGCATTTTTCATTACTTTTTTATATTTCCTCTTTCTAAATTCTGTTTATGGACTATACTTACTATGAATCGTATTTAAACAAAGAGACTGATGGAAAATGGGATGTCACTCCTTTATTTGCTGACACTAAGGTATTTTCTTCTTTAGTTGATGATTTGTTAGCTTCGTTTAAAGAAATAAAAATTGACAAAATAGTGGGTCTTGATGCTTTAGGTTTTATTCTTGGAGGTGCTATTGCTCAAAAATTAGGAATTGGTTTTGTTCCTGTGAGAAAGGAAGGCAAACTCCCTACAAAAAAAGAACTTAAGCTAACAACTTCTTGTGTTGATTATTCTGGTTCTAAAAAATCTTTTGAAATAAATAATTTTTTAATCAAAGAAAATGATAAAGTTCTTATCGTTGATGATTGGATTGAAACAGGTGCTCAAGTTAATGCAGCTATTGAATTAGTTGAGAAACTTGGTGCTACTGTTGTTGGCATAACAACTATTGCTTG
>CAZSZY010000026.1:7827-9198 GCA_964611285.1 uncultured Methanosarcinales archaeon | reverse complement strand
CAAGAAGCTAAAGCACGCAACGTGACCGTTACAGACGAAGACGTAGACGTATTTGTTAATGAACAGCTTAGCGCGTTAGGAATTACTCCTGAAATGTTTGCTGAATACTTAATAACACAAGGAGTTACCATTGAAGAAGTTATGGGCATTAACAAACAACAACTCATGATTATCAAATTATTTGATGAATACGTAGGCGAAAATATTTCCGTAACAGAAGACGAAATTGAAGCATATTATGAAGAATATAAACAAGATTTTTTCCAAGAAGCAACAGTTACTGCACGACACATTCTTGTTGAAGTAAGTGAGAATTTTGATGAAAAACAAGCTCAAGATCGCGTTGCAGAGATTCTAGGTATTCTTAATGATGATTTCAGTAACTTCTGTACATTAGTTACCAATTATAGTATGGACTTAGGCAGTACGCAAACTTGTGGAGAATATACATTTAGCATGGGACAATTCAACAATCCGGCATTTGAAGAACCGGCATTTGCAATGGACGTTGGAGAACTACAAGTAATCAATACTACATTTGGAATACATATTATGCTAAAGAGGACTGAAACCCCTGAAAAGCAGCTTACCATGGATGATGAAGTTCTTATTATTCCAGAAAAACCAATACTACGAACACTTATCCAAAACGCTCTTCAAGAACAAAAGGCACAAGTCATTTACAACGAATTTGTGACATCTCTAGTAGAGCAAAGCAATATAGTCTATGAAATCGCTGAACTTGAAGAAACGCCTGAAACCGCTTCTGAAGACATTCTAGAGGTTATTGAAGAAGAAACACCTCTGGAAGAAGAAATAAACACTTCAGAATAAGGCGTTTTTAATAAGCTTTATAAATACTGAAACATTCACTTTTTTTAGTGTTTAAATGGGTCCCACCCGAGCAGCGAACTTGTAGTTCGTGGCAATGAAATGTGGACACTCTTAAGCGCTGCAGCCCGACACGAGAGTACTCACGGGAGCTTACGACGAAAGTCAACGCTATGAGCTTGGGAGTTAGTGTTTCGGGCAACAAACACTTTACAATCCTTTACATCACCGGAAAACGAAAATTCGAAAAATTTTCGAATGTGACAAATTCGTCACAAAACAAGATTTTCCACAATAGCAGAGTAAAACTTAACAATTACAATCATTAATCATTTATTTTGATAGAAAAGAGGCATTTTAACGCCTTAGATTGCAAAAAAGACGAAAAAACGCATAACAGACAAACATAAAGCTATTTCCAGCTTAGTAACCATGCTTTTTCGCCAGTTAAGACTATTTCTGCTAAGAGTTTAAAGGATCAAAAATAATATCACAAACAAAATAACAGAGGTAAATAAAAATGGCAAAAATAGCTCAAGT
>CAZSZY010000026.1:3400-7727 GCA_964611285.1 uncultured Methanosarcinales archaeon | reverse complement strand
AAAATGGCAAAAATAGCTCAAGTATCATCAAAATATATTATTCACTCCATCATCAACATTGAAGGTGTTGTAGATAGACCAGACGTCATTGGTGCAATCTTCGGACAAACTGAAGGATTACTAGGAGAAGACTTAGAACTTCGAGAACTACAAAAATCCGGACGAATAGGAAGAATTGAAGTAAATACAGATACCAAAAACGGTAAAACAACAGGCGATATTATCATCCCAAGTAGCCTTGATAAAGCAGAAACAGCAATTATTGGTGCGGCATTAGAAATAATCCAACGAATCGGACCATGCAATGCAAAAATCCAAGTAACAAACATAGAAGATATTAGAATTTCTAAAAGAAAATTTGTTATCGAGCGAGCAAAAATATTACTAAAAGATTTAGTTGATGGTGTTATGCCTGACTCTCAAGAACTAGCTGATGAAGTAGCATACTCAGTACGTGTTGCAGAAATTACTGAATTTGGTAAAGAACGACTTGCGGCAGGTCCAAATATTGACGAATCAGATGACATCCTTGTTGTAGAAGGACGAGCAGATGTTATCAATCTACTAAAATACGGATTCAAAAACGCTATTGCAGTAGGAGGAACAGGAATTCCAAAAGCAATTATTGATTTGTGCAAACAAAAAACAGTTACTGTATTTGTTGATGGAGACCGAGGAGGAGATTTAATCATCCGAGAACTTACCGGTCAAACAGAAATTGACTTTGTTGCAAAAGCACCTGATGGAAAAGAAGTTGAAGAATTAACCAAAAAAGAAATTCATAAAGCACTTCGAGGTCAAATTGCAATTGAACAAGTTCATTTAGAAGCAGCAAGTGGCAACAATGATCGACGAGACACAAGAAGTCGAGATAATAACTCTCGTTCACAAACAACTGAACGACGTGGTAATGATCGACGAGACACTCGAAGTAGAGACACAAGAACCGATCGACGACCAACATCAAGAGATGAAGGAAGCGCACCTCGAAGAACCAGTAACAAAGAACCAACTATGGATGAAAAGAAAAAATTTAACTCCATGTTAGAAGATTTAATTGGAACACGAGGAGCATACGTTCTTGACAAAGGACTTCAAATCCTAGGAAAAATACCTGTTAGCGAACTAGAAGCAACTGTTAAAAGTTTAACCAACATATACGCAATAGTATTTGATGGTGACGCAACAAAAGAAATTCTAGAAGTAAGCGAGAAAAGTGGCGTAACATTCCTTATTGCTATGAGTGCAAAAGCATCTGCAACAGGAAGAACTAAAATCCTCACACCAGAAAAGTTGGCGTAAAAACAACTTAATTTTATTTTTTATTCGCTGTAAAGCGTGCCAAAAACAATTTGTTTTTGAGCATTTATTTTTATTCTTTGGTTGCTTGTTTTAGCAGCCAAGATACTTCTTCTTTATCTAAATCTAATTCTTTTTGTACATCTTGGTTATGTGCTAATGCATTCAACAAAAAAGGATAAACATCTTGAAGAGCTCGCTTCTTTGAAATATGCATACTATCAGCGAGTTTTTCAACAATGGCTTTTCTTTTCGCATATGTCATATTCGCTTGCCAATAGCGAAGCAGACGAGTTGGTTGTTTGTAATTAGGTTCAGCAGTTGACTTTTCTTCTTTAGAAAGCGCAATACCAACTGAAAGAAGTACATAGCAATACGCATAGTAACGATAATACTGCCAACGACGAATACGACCAAAAAACTTATCAGCAAGTGAAAGCACGTCGTATGCTGAAGCGATGTCTTGCGGTTTTTTATATTCTCGCGGAAGATTTTCATCAATCCATAAAAATATTTTATCTAAATCCTCATTCACAAAATCATATGAACCAAAAACAACATCAGGATCGGTTGACTTAAACACGCGAACTAACACATCACCAATCTCTTGCGTTTGACGCCGCACATCCATATCACCAACTGATGAATCTTTTACAATAAGATAGGAAAATAAATCATTTAATGCGCCACGAGCATCACCTGCTGTTTGACGCGCAATAGTTTTGAGTATTTTATCATCACAAGTAATAGATGCTCGTTTGCACGCACCCTGCAAAATAGTTACTACATCATTTGTTGCTAAGGAAAAAAACTCTACATTAGCACTTACCTTTTTGAGTGCTGAAAATTTTTTATCAAACACGTTGATACCGGTCATGACAATAGGAAAAGTTGAGCGTTGTATGAAATCAGCAATAACACCAGGAGCACCTCTATCTTTTGTTCCAGAAAGTCCATCAACCTCATCTAAAAGCACTAGTTTTTTATTACCAAATAAACTTGCCTGACCAGTTGCATTAGAAAGAAATTCTTTTAATGTCGCTTGATTTCGACCATCACTTGCATTAAGCTCGAGAACATCATAATTATGTTCCTTTGCAAAAGCATAGACACTAGACGTTTTCCCAACACCAGGAGGACCATAAAGAAAAAGACCTTTTCCTTTCTTAAACTCTACAAAGAACTCTTCAATCTGTGTTGTTGCCTCGTCTTGACCAATAATTCCTGAGAGATTCTCAGGCCGATACAAAAAGAATGGTTCCATAGAAAAAGAAAAGGATGGGAGGGTATAAAAAGGTTATTATGTAATAGAATATTACGTTCAAAAATAGCCCTATTTTTGTAACCACAGATTTATATAGGAGAAAAGAACAATGAGAAAAAGGGATTTATATGGATATTAAACGAGCTCAACAAGAAGTAGATGACTGGATACAACAATTTACCATTCAATATTTTAAGCCCCATGAAATAGTCACTCAAATGTCAGAGGAACTTGGTGAGATAGCCAATGAAATTCTTAAAGAAAATACTGAACGAGTTGGAAAAGAAATCGGAGACTTAACTTTTGCATTTATCTGCATGGCCAATAGCCACAATATTAAACTTGTTGAAGAAAAATACTCTGTAGCGCCTAATTCTGAAAAAGCATTCCTTTCACTAAGCTATGGAATTAGTCAAATAGCAAGAGAAATAAATCATATCTACGGACCTAAAAAGAAAAAAGCAGAAGAAGAATCATCTAGTTTACAAATACGATTACAAGAAGGATATAACAAAATACAAATCCTTGCAAAAAGTTATGAAATTAATATGGATATTTCCTTTTCGTACATCATGAAAAAAATGAATAAACGCGACGACAGCCGATGGGAGAAAAAATGATTATAGGAATTGTTGGAAAACCATCTGTTGGAAAAAGCACTTTTTTTAAGGCGGCGACGCTCTCTGAAGTAGAGATTGCTAATTATCCCTTTACCACCATCAAACCAAATCACGCAGTAGGTTTTGTGAAAATTCTAGATGCAGCGCAAGAACCACAATTTGGAAAAGTTGCCAACCCTCGCATGGGTTATGTACAAGGCAAATATCGATTTGTTTCTGTTGACTTAATTGATGTAGCAGGTCTTGTTCCAGACGCACATAAAGGCGAAGGTATGGGCGGACAATTTCTTAGCGACTTAAATCAAGCAGATGCACTCATCCACGTTATCGATGTAAGTGGTAGCGTTAACGCGCGAGGAGAACCGGTTGAATCTGGAAGCTACGATCCTGCAAACGACATTAAATTCTTAGAAGTAGAACTTGATTATTGGTACCTTGGCATTCTAAAAAAAGGATGGGAGAAAGCAGCTCGAGCTGTGCAACAAGAAAAAAAAGAAGCATTCATCGCTATTGCAAAACAAATGACAGGTCTTGGTGTCACCGAAGATATGGCAAAGCAAGCAATAAAAAATGTCGGACTGGATAGTAAAACATCAACCGAGTGGACCGAAGAGGAACTATTACAATTAGCAGGCGCTCTTCGAGCTAAAACAAAACCAATGATTATTGCAGCAAATAAATGCGATAATCCTGCCGGAAAGAAAAATTACGGAAGATTAAAAACTGAATTTCCGGAATACACCATCATTCCTACAAGTGCGGAGGCAGAGCTAGCTCTTCGCGAAGCAGGGAAAAAAGAATTAATTGATTATTTACCGGGTGAACAAGATTTTTCTATTACAGACAAAGGAAAAAGTGAAATGAGTGAACAACAACAAAAGGCATTAACGTTCATTAAAGAAAACATTGTAAAAACATTCACTCAAGGAACAGGTATACAAGCAATACTTAATGAAACAGTATTCGGTATTCTAAAAATGAAAGCAATTCATCCAGGTGGCGTTGGAAAACTAGAAGACAGCGATGGCAACACTATTCCTGATTGTTTTCTTATGAAAAAAGATGCAACTGCTCTTGACTTTGCATTTCGACTACATACAGACTTTGGAAAATATTTCATCAAAGCAATTGATGTTAGAACAAA
>CAZSZY010000026.1:0-3300 GCA_964611285.1 uncultured Methanosarcinales archaeon | reverse complement strand
TATTTGTCCAAAAGGTCTTTGTATTTCTGAAAGTCAGGACTTCTTTTGAAAGCATTAATTTGATCAGGAGATAAACGTCCAATCCATTTGTGAACCATACGAAGCGCTTCTCGAGTTTCTCGACGAAGTAATTCATTCTCATCAAGCTCAACTTCACCAGCTTCTTCTTCGTAATCCATCTCATCATTTTTTCCTCGACGAAACAAAGAAAACAATCTTGTGAGAAGACTTTCTCGCTCTTCTTCTAACTCTCCTACTTCTTCTTCAATATGTTCAATTTCACCTTCCACTTCTTCCACCTCTTCCACAATTTCAGCTGGAAGTTCTTCAACAGCATCTAGCGCATCTTGTTGGTCTTTTGAAGATCGAAATCGAGCAAAAAGAATGCTAAGAAGAGAAGGTTTGCTTTCTCGCTCATACACTGTTGACTGCGTTACAGGAACTTCTGGTACTCGACCATCGCCCGAAAACTTAAGAAAAGAAAAATCTATATTTAAAAAATTCTTAGAAGTATCAAAACCTCTTCGCTCATCAAGATAGGAGCCCATTTCATCATTAAAATCTTTTTGACGTCTACTAATAATAATCACCCTCATAACAACTATACTACTCATTAGACCGCGAGAAGGACTTTATAAGCTTTTTGGAAGCCATTCGTGCATATGCACAATAATCATAGATTATTGGCACGCCAAAAAATCTTTGATTTTTTTCGCGGGCGACAACAGCGAGATTCGAACTATGTTCGAACTCACTATGAAAGAAAATAATAAGAAAAAGTGGGGACACGGGGATTCGAACCCCGATCTGCCGGTATCTTCCACAGGAATAATCATCATCAATAAGAGATTGATTCATCGCTCCAATGACTGGAGCCGGCTATTCTAGCCAGGTTATACTATGTCCCCAAATAAAGGTCCTAGCTTTGTAGCTACCAGAACAAGAACTCCCTTTATAAAAATTACCTTCAAGAACCTGGCGAAGCTTTATAAATCTCCAGACTACTATTTAAGATGAAAAAGGTGAGGTTACATAGAATCTGAGCAATTACAACCAATTCTACCAAAGCAAGCACCAGACCAAGAAGCAACATCAGTAGAGAGTGCGCCTCTGAAAAAAACAGAGTTAAGAAGAACGCTTGGATTTGGAGCCATCTTTCTTATCACTTTAAACGCAATCCTCGCAAGTTCAATAACCTATCTTCCAGGAGTAGGCATTCGACTAACAGGCGCATCATCGCTTCTCATGTGGGCAGGTGTGTTTGCTGTAGGAATGTACATTGCATTATGTCTGTCAGAACTTATCGCGCTCTTTCCAAAATCAGGAGACCTATATATATTCAGTAAAGAAGCATACGGAAATTTTACGGCATTTATTGTGGGTTGGACTACATGGATTGCAGGAAACATTGGCGCAAGTTTGGCAATAGTATGGGCGTTGGAGTATATGTTTCCTGTTGCAACAACAACTGCCTTTCTCATAAAATTAGCAGTGGCAATTGGCATCATAGTTCTTCTTAATCTCATCACTTTTTTTGGTATTAGTCTGAGTACAGTTCTATTAACAGGACTGGCTGTTATGACACTTATTGTTTTAACATTTCAAATAATTCCTTTCTTCATTAATATTCCCGCGCTTCTTCAAGGAACAATAGCATCTTCATTTAGCATTACTAATTTCTCGCCATTTTTTATGGCAGAAGGATGGGGACCGAACGGAATATTACTTCTTGCAACGTTTTTTATCATTTCAGAAGCATTCATTGGAATGGAAACAATAACTTTTCTTAGTGCAGAAACAAAACAACCTGAAAAAACAATTCCAAAAGCACTTATCGCGGCCATCAGTACAGCTGCAGTAGTTTTGATTCTTTATGTTGTAGGAAGCATTAGTGCATTCCCCGTTGGAGAATACGCGCGATCACTTCTCCCTCACAAAGAAATACTACAACTTGTATGGCAAGGAAGTCTTATGCCGCTTCTTTTGGGAGGAACAGGAATAATTATTTTAGCTCCGGCTGTTGTATGGATTGTTACTGGTCCTCGATTACTCCTTAGTTTGGGAAAAGACAAACTTATTTTGCCTCAGTTAGAAAAAATTCATCCAAAAACAAAAACACCTGTGAACGCAATAATTTTTCAAAGTATCATTATTAGTTTATTTACTGCGTTTATGTATTATCTTTACATTGTTGGTCATCATGACCCCTATAAATTATTTCACGAACAGTTTATTATGCTTGTATTATTTATTTTGAGTCTCACCATACTAGCAGTTCCTATCCTAAGAAAAAAATTCCCCAAAGCAGAACGACCATTTAAAGCACCATTAGGAAAAATAGGACCTTGGATTATAGTTCTTATTTTCTTGGCTGGTTTAGTCGCTTATTTATCTGTTGGTCAAGAATATCATATTGTTCCTAAAGCATTAACTTTCATTGGTATAGGTATTCCTGTATATTTTCTTCTTACACTTTATTATAATCCTGAAGCAACAACAAAAATCTACGGGTCTCTTTCAAAAGTTTCAAAAGGATTTGAGAACATAACATTGCCCAAAAAGATAAGAAAACGAATTGCTAATTTATTTGGAGAAATCCAAGGCAAACGAGTTTTAGATTATGGTGCATCAATCGGTACATTAACCGAAACGCTTGCAGATAAAGTAGGACCAACAGGTTATGTGTACGCAATTGACTTTGTTAAAGGAGATTTAAAAGTTCTAGATGAAAGAATTGTAAAAAAACATATTGAAAATGTGAAAACATTGCATGACGAACACATGATTAATAGAATTCACCCGGAAGTAAACTCAGTTGATATGATATTCTCAGTTGGTTCCATGGATCACATCCAAGACCTACATAGAGTTCTCAAAGAAATGGCATTTATACTGCCAGAGAATGGGAAAATTTGCATGGTGGAATACGCGGATTTCTTTGGCATTCTTCCAAACTCAGGCACACTATCTGATTTGGATAAATTACAACAAACATTCAAAGAAGCAGGATTTAGTGTTCGTATTGTAAAATGGAAAGGCGGACTCTGGAATTATATTTGCATCTATGGTTTAAAATCGGATAATGATACTGTCATTGTATAAATTAAGAATAAAAAACAGAAAGTAAATGCTGTTTGTACAACTTGAACCAAATCAATATTCTTCAGTTGTTGTTGTGGACTCAATAACTTTCTTAGGTTGTCTTAAAGATTTAGTTGTAGTCTTTTTAGAAGTTTTTTTAGTTGCAACTTTTTTAGTTGCTTTTTTTACTCGCGCCACTTTTGGTGTTGCCACTTTTTT
>CAZSZY010000025.1:0-9450 GCA_964611285.1 uncultured Methanosarcinales archaeon | reverse complement strand
AGAACCAGCGAATTCAATTGCACCGTTTACGATAGATAAATAATCTTCGTAGTCAATGTCAGAGTCGTCGAAATCAAAATCTGCGTCAACAAAACCTGTTAGGTCTCCGTCGTTTAGAGTTGTTCCGTAAACAGTGTTATCAGCATCTAATAAGATGTCGTCAACTACTTCTCCGCCTTCAACTGTTAGAGTTCCGCCTGCGATTGCTACGCCTGATTTTGCTTCAGCTTGTAGACTTGCTGCGATGTCGATTGCACCTAGAACATCTGCTGTTGCTGCGTTAGCACCAACTACAATTGCACCGTTAAATGCTCCGTCATCAACAAATTGTGCCGGATAATCGCCTAAGTCAGCTAATGCGCCAACCATTGTTGCACCTACCATTCCTAGGGTAGCTGCGATTGCAAATACTTTTTTCATTCTTTTCACTTACAACACCTCCATGTGTGTATAACACAGGATCGTTTTTTTTTATTTTTTTTATGCCCTTGCAACGTAAGTTCGTCGACATCTGAAGTTTGCATCAGAGTCAGGTTGCGCTCAGCCTGATTCTTCTTGAGCCTTCAGATGCTAACATCTATACATAATGCTAGACATTTACGTTAGATGTGTCATTTTTATTTATAAAGTTTTCTACTACGAGATATGATGAAATAGGTGATTTTGCGATACAGGAGCTATCTCCTCTATAAACGCCCAATCTGACCAGTTGTTATTTTGTAGGTACGACACTTTTAGGCATTTCCCTATATAAGACTTAGCAAAAGACAATTTAGGGAGAAAGAGTTAAAATAAGACCAAATTAAACTTTAAATTAGAAATAATAAAGTTATTTAACCTTCTTAGCATAAAAATAACTCCTAAACGGACTTTATATCTTGTTTAACATACCTTTTTTCCAATTTTTAAGTCACTAACCATTTATAAAGAAGGTCTGAATTAGCCCTACAAATTACATCAAAATAGAATTATCACTTGCATTTTTTTGCACTTTTTGCAAAAAATCACTAAAATGGAGCATATCAATAGAAATTTGAACAGAAGTGTACGAAGAAACTGAACTCAGATAGCTACATTACTGTATACCATTAAAAATCTGCGGAGAAAGAGATTCGAACTCTCGTAGGCACTAAGCCACTGCGGCCTAAACGCAGCCCGTTTGACCACTCCGGCATCCCCGCGTAGAAATACTCTGGTCTAACGCTTCGAAGAAGCCGTAATCGATTTATAAAACTTTCCGCAGGAAAGCCAGGTAACGAATAGTTACCGCGGTTGTCATGAGGCAAGCAGAAGAATAACAATTCTCCGCAATTGTTATGGAACAATCCAGAAGAACATTAGTTCTCCGCGGTTTCCGAAGGAAAGTCAGGAGAACACTAGTTCAAAAAAAGAATTTTTTTCATAGGGCATTCAAGCATTGGCTTGACATGCACTGTTGCTCGCCTACTGCGTAAGTGGCGTCGTAATACATGCGCCTGCGACATAATCTATTCCGTTCTGTTTACAAAACTCTATTGCTAGATCGCTTTCGCTTCCTGGTTGAAACCATACTTTGTTTATTCCTTCATCATTTACTGTTTCTAAAACTTGTTCAGTTATTGTTGGTGGAACTACAAAGATAACTACATCAATTTCGCTTCGTACATCTGTTAATGTTTTGCTTACTACAATGTCTAATATTACGCTTTCATGCGGGTTTACAGGAATTATCGAGTAACCTTGTTCATTTAGAAATTTAGTGACTTTATACCCAGACTTTTCTTTGTTATTTGACGCACCAACTATTGCATAATTAAATGTTTTGTCAATCATTGTTACTACCATAGTTCTTTTGCTAAAATAAGAGTTTAAAAGAATTATGTAACTAAAGACTGCATGTTTAAATTTTTTGCTTGCAACAGTCTGCTTGCAACAGTCTGCTTGCAACAGTCTGCTTGCAACAGTTGAAAATAGTTATATTTTCTGTTTACAAAAGTTGAAGATATTTATATCTTCTGTTTACAAAAGTTGACTTACAACTTTTGAAGAGAAATAGTGAATGTTTTTCCTTTTACTTTTTCTTCGCTTGTATGTTCATAGACTGAGTCAGTATTAAGTTCAAATTTTTCAGCACCTACTTTTGTGCCTATTGCTTCGTTATGTGTTTTTATTACATCTGCTAAATCTTCTGTTTCTATTGCTAAAACTATGACATCATTTTTTTCTAGTCCTGCTTTTTTTCTTAGATTTTGTATTTTTCTAGTTATTTCCCTAGCAAACCCTTCAGATTCTAGTTCTGGCGTCATCTCTGTATCTAAAGAGACTTTTCCTAAGTCAAAGAGCAGTCCAATAATATCTTCTTGAGGCAAAATAGTTAGATTGAATAAATCAGGAGTAAATTCAAATGAGCCAATAGTGATTTTTTCTTGCCCTTTTTCTAATTTTTTTGCAATTATTTCTTCTTGACCTTTAAGTGCTGTTAATACATCACCAGTTTCTGTTCCAAATACCTTTCCAATTGCACGATAATCTGGCTTAACTTCATATTTCACAGGAACAACATCAAATTTTATTTTTTTTACATTAAGTTGTGATGTAATTAGATTAGTTTGAGGCTCTATTTGTGTTTTAAGTTCGGGCGTTACATCTAATGTAATAGACGCGAGCGGCCATCGCACACCAATTTTTGCTTTTTCTCTTGCCGCAAGAGCAGCAGTTATTACTTTTTGTGCTACCGCAAGATCTTGTTCTAGTTTTTCATCAATAAAACTTTCATCAGCTATCGGCCAACCTTCAAAATGGACACTATCTTTTGAAAATAACTCAAGACCTGTTGCTTTAAGATTATAATATAATTGTTCAGAAGTATAAGGAACTAATATTGCAAATTGTTTTAGCACTTCATTATATGTATGAGCCAATGCAAAGTAAACTGCTTGCTTATCTTCTTTACTTCCCATACTTGTTTTATCTCGCACTAGTTGTATGTACGTTCTAGATAAATCTTCTAAGAAGAAATGTTCTATTTTATGTGGAACTTCATTTAGTTTATAGTTTTCCATTAATTCGGTTGTATTTTTTATCAAACTATTAACTTTAGAAAGTAAATATTTTTCTTCCATTCCTAAATTATTTTTTCCAGCTTCAAAATCAACTTGTGTAAAACCATTAGTTATTTGCATATCTAGAATAAATTTATGTATATTCCAAAGAACGTTCATATTTCTACTTCGAAGTTCTATGTCATCAAAATTATAGTTCATATCATAACCAGGATTTGCTGCGCCGATGAAATAATAACGAAGTACATCTACACCATATTTTTCTGTAACTTCTTCCGGCGTAATAAAGTTCTTTTCTGATTTGGACATTTTTCGTCCTTGGGAATCATTAATGAAACCATGCATGTAACAATTCTTAAAACTTTTTTTACCAAATGCGACATTGCTCATAATATGAAGTAGGTTAAACCATCCTCTAATTTGATCTTTTCCTTCTAAAATAAAGTCCGCTACAAATTCTGTTTCATCATTATTATGAGGGAAGTTTTTACAAGCCCAAGTCGCAGTTCCAGCATCCACCCAAACATCCAATACATCTGGTACTCGTTTGTATGTTTTTCCGTCTTTTGTAAATTCTACCGGATCAACTGATGGAATGTGTAAATCTTCAAGTAATGTTCCCGATAATCTTTCTAATTCTTTTGCGCTACCTACAACAATGTAGTCTTCAGGATCTTCTGTGTTTCTCCATATTGGAAGAGGCGTTCCCCAGAACCTTTGTTTGGAAATTGAATTATCTCTAATATTTTCTAGCCAAGAATTAAATGCATTATATGCGGCTTTTGGTTGCCAAGTAATCCCATCATTTTCTCTAATTAATTGCTCTCTAATGTCATCTACTTTAATGAACCATTGTTTTGTTGTTCTAAAAATAACTGGCTCGTGGCTTCGCCAATCATGAGGATAATCATGTACATAACTATGTTTGAAAATTAAACTTCCGTTATTTTCTAAAGCCGTAATAAATTTTTCATCGTCTCGTTTTGCAACAAGTCCATTGAATTGTCCTGCTTTTTCAAAAACACCTTGTTCGTTTACTGTGTTAAATGCTGGAAGTCCATTCTTATATCCTACTTCGAAATCTTCTGGACCGCATCCAGGTGCGCAATGTACTAAACCACTACCTACACTTGTGTCAACATATTCTTTTGAAAGAAGAATTGTGTGAACTTTTGCATGATCTTTTTTTAATTCTGCATAAGGAATATCATTTGCCAATGGATGAGTATATTCCCAACCTTCTAATTCAGTTCCTTTGATTGTTTTTGTGATTTCATATTCTACTTGAATGTGTTTCATTAAATTATCTGCTAGTTCTTTAACGAGCCACCAAGATTCATCTGTTGATTTATTTTTTGCAAGCACATATTCTAAATCAGGGTTAACCATAACTGCTAAGTTAAACGGTATTGTCCAAGGAGTTGTTGTCCATATAACAAGAAATTCATTTTCTTTTCCAACTAATGGAAATTTTACAAAGATTGCCGTGTCTTCTATTTCTTTGTATTCAAGTTCGTGTTTTGCAACTGCTGTTGCGTTCGGTACATCCCATGTTGTTGTTCGAAATCCTTCATAGATTCTTCCTTTTTCATGAGCTGTTTTGATAAACCACCATTCTGCTTCCATCCATTCTTTGGAAACTGTTTGGTATGCGTTTTCAAAGTCCATCCAAACACCTAGGTCTGAAAAGTCCTTGTTCATAATTTTCATATTTCGAATGCAAAGTTCTCGACATGCGTCGATGAATTTTTTTACGCCATATTCTTGAATTGCTTCGCTTCCTTGAATGCCTAATTCTTTTTCTGTTGCGTGTTCTGTTGGAAGGCCGTGCATATCATAGCCAGCTCTATCCCAAACATCAAATCCTTGCATTCTTTTGTATCGAAGAACCATGTCTTTTAGTGCTTTATTCCATGCAGTTCCAATATGCACTTTACCACTGGTATATGGAGGTCCATCTAGAAAGTAATACTTCTTTTTATCTGCTACGTTTTGCTTTGCAATTTTGTAAATACTCTTCTCTTCCCAATACTTCCTAATATTGTCTTGAATTGCCACAAAATCATAGCTAGTAATTTTTTGCATCGTTTCCTTGAAAAAGAGGACTTGCTTTAAATATGTTGCCCTTGAACTAGCTTTGATAATCTTTATAAAGTGCTTCTAGCTGATAGTTAGTATGCAGTACAAAAAGAACCCCGACCTTAAGACCATCAAAAAAGGTTACCCTGGTAATAGTATCAAGAAAGGTCGATTTCTTAACGAATATACAAGCCCAATAAAATTTTCTTTATGGAATGCTTTTAAGAATAGTGTTAGCCGTTCTGAAAAAGAAAAAGAGCTTCGTCGCGAAAAACACACAACACCTGTTTTGCATTTAGAAAAACTCCCTACTAAAAATGAAGATTCCATTGTTTGGCTTGGACACAACTCATTTCTATTTACATTAAACAAAAAAAGAATTATTCTTGATCCACAACTAAGTAGTTATTTTTTTATGAAACGAAAAAATGTTCTTCCATGCAGCACCGATATCTTAACAAACATCGACTATCTTGTTATAACTCATACACACCGAGATCACTTAGATAAACCAACTATTAAAAAAATTAAAGCAAGTAAAAATGCAAAAGCGCTTCTTCCCTTAGGTGTTGGAAAATATATTAGGCAATGGAATAAAAACTTTGCTACGCAAGAAGCTGGTTGGTGGCAACAATATACTACAACAGACTTTGAAGTTTTTTTCCTGCCCGCAAAACATTGGTCTAATAGAATTCTTCTTGATACTAACAAATCGTTATGGGGAAGTTTTATTTTTAGAACAAAAAACAAAACTATTTTCTTTTGTGGAGATTCTGCTTTAACTAAACACTTTAAAGATATTCATAAATATTTTCCTAACATCGATATCTGCATCATGCCCATTGGCGCGTATGAACCACCTGAAATTATGCAATCAAATCACATGAGTCCTGATCAATCCGTTAAAGCATTTAACATTATGCACGGCAAAGAATTCATTCCCTCTCATTATGGAACATTTGTACTAAGTGATGATTCGACAATAGTTTCACTAAAAAGATTACGTGATGAAATTTCTAAACATAAAGATAAAAAAAAGTTATGTGTGCCTGCTATTGGAGAAGTTATTTATTTCTAGAAAAATTAGGAAAGTAAAAAAAAACTATTTAAGTTTGTTTATTGCATCAGCAACAGATAATTTTTCTTCAGTTCCATCAGCCATATTTTTTAGCGTGATAACATTTTCATTAAGTTCGTTTTCACCAATAACTGCAACAAATGGAATCTTATAACTATCTGCATAGGCAAAATTCTTTGATGGTCCTCGCTTCATTAAATCAATATCAACATTAATACCAGCGTCTCTGAATTGTTGCGCGATTGCAAAGCTTTCTTTTTGTTTGCCAATTGGAACAATAAAAAGTTTAACATTTGTTTTTGCAAACTCAACTTGCCCGAGTTGCTTAAGTACATCTACAGTTCTATCTAGACCAAAACTTATACCGACTGCAGGATATGTTCTGTCTTCAATTCCTCGTCCAACAGATTCTAAATAACTATCAACTAATTCATCGTAACGACCACCAGCACTGATGGCTCCAATCTCTGGTTTTTCTTTTGAGTAGACTTCAAAAACAGTTCCTGTATAATAACCAAGTCCTCGAGCTAATGAAGGCACAAATACAACTCGGTCATCATTTGGAAAATAAGAAAGTAGTTCTTTGAGTTCTACAATTCCAGGATCATCAACACTTAATTGTGCTGCAAAGAAATTTAATTTCTCATCGTTACTTCCTTGAAATCTAACAATGTCAATTATTTTTCTAATAGAATCTTCATTAAGACCTTTCGCGTTTGTTTCTTTAACAATTTCATCAACACTTAATTTATTGAGTTTATCTATACTCATTATAGCGCTTTCTAATTTGTCTTCGGGAATGCCATTTTTTACAAATAAGCTAAATAAGAATTTTCTATTGTTAACGCCAATTGTTGCATCAACACCAAGTTCTTTGTAAACATCTAAAGCTACATTAATGCAGGTTGCATCAGCCATTAAGTCAGTTGTACCAACTATATCAACATCACATTGTGTGAATTCTCGATAACGACCCATTTTAATTGGTGCGTCTCTATAGACTTTTCCAATTTGATATCGTTTGAAAGGCATTTTTAATGTTCTGTTCATGCCAACGTATCTTGCGAATGGAACGGTTAAGTCAAATCGAAGTCCGAGTTCTCGGTTGCCATTATCTTTAAGTTTATAGACCTCACTCATTGCATCGCTTTCTTCTCCTGCTGCAAATTTTGCACTCAGTACGTCATAGCGTTCTATAATAGGAGTGTTTAAGGGCATAAAACCATAACGAGCAAAAATAACTTGCATCTTACGTACAATTTGCTCTCTAAATAATTCTTCATCCGGGTTAATATCTCGCATGCCTTTTGCTGTATCTAATTCCATAATAAGTCACCTGAGTAGTTTAAGTTTATAATTTTATTCTTTTGTAAAAGTCTATTGACTAGAAAAAGCTGGCTAACAATGAATACAATCAACTTTTGCCATTGTAACATTTGTCAACCCCAACACACTTAAAAACTTTGTCATTATTTGCAACTTTCAAAAACTTTTTAAAGCAAACAAACTTCAACTATCTTATGATAGACAAACCTTCATTTGAAGTTGTGAAAAACGAAAAATGTCCTATTTGTGGAGCTAATGAATTAGAGTTAATGGAAGCAGAACGAGACATTCCTTTCTTTGGTCCTGTCGCTATATTTTCTATGGATTGTAATGCATGTAAGTATCACAAAGCAGATATTGAAGCACTCGTTAAGCATGAACCTACACGTTTCGTGTTTGAAATTACTTGTGAAGAAGATATGAAAATTCGCGTTATTAAATCTAGTTTTGCAAAGGTTAAGATTGGTAACATTGGTTCTATTGAACCAGGCGAAGCTGCAAATGGTTATGTTACAAATATAGAAGGCGTACTTAATCGTCTCAAAAAACACATCGAGCACTTGCGAGATGGTGCAGAAAATCCTGCAGATAGTAAAAAAGCCAAAAACCATCTTAAAAAACTTATTCGTGTTATGTGGGGTCAAGAAAGTTTAAAGATTACAATTGATGATCCTACTGGTAATTCTGCTATTATTTCTGATAAGGCCGAGAAGTCTAAACTTAAGAAATAAATTTTTTTACTTACTCTTTACGCCAATTCGTTTAGCGATTTTGTTAACAAAACCTGACTTCTTCGTTTTTACGGGCTTAGCAACTTTCTTTTTAGTGGCTTTCTTTACAGCAGGTTTAGCCACTTTTTTAGCTCGTGCCACTTTTGGTGCTTGCACCGACTTTTTCGGTGTAGAAGTCTTTTTAGGAGCGGGTTTAGCAGCTTTCTTAGCTCGTGCCACTTTTGGTGCTTGCGCCGACTCACTAGAAACTTTTCGTTTCGGTGCGCCAGCAACTTTGTTTACGCCAGAGCGAGGCGTGGTGTTGCTTTGCGTTTTCTGTGTAGTTGCTTTTTTCTTAGTTACTTTCTTTTTTGTTGTTTTCTTTTTTGTTGCTTTTTTAACAGTTACTTTTCGGGCTGCAGCTTTTGCTACTTTTGTTAACTCTGCTTTTTCCGCAACTGATTTTGTTGATTGCTTTATCGCTCGAGCAGTTGATTTTTTATCCCACTTTTTCTCTCCTGATTCAAGTGCTTCTTTAATTTCTTGCTCTGCTTTTTTAGACGCTTCTTTTAAGAAAACTGCTCTTTCTTTTGCAAACACTGCTTGTTCTTTTTCTAGATTTGCAATTCGTTCATTAAGAAATGAAATAGTTCGTGCGTTATCTTGTTGATTCATAAGTTCCCCGCATTCAGGGCATTTAAAATCATCTTCGAATGCATTTTCAAAGTTTTGTCTAACATGTGCGTGTCGACACATATAGAAAAATCCGCCTCGTTCAGTTTCTAAACGAGCTCGTAGTTTTGCAATGGTTTCTAAACGAAGTTTTTCTTCCAAGTGAGAAATTGCTGGTTCGTTAAAATCCCAATAACAAATATACCATCCTTTAATTTTGTCTTTTTTTCGTTTAAAGGAAACCACATTTGAATCAAGCAATCGATAAAGAAGGTTTCTTGTTCGGTGAATTTCTAGATCAAGTTCTTCTGCGATAATAAATTCAGAAATATTTTCTTTGCCTTGCAAGTAGAAGACTATCTCTTCAGCGTCCTGATCTGGAACTATTTGTTTAAGGACATTTACAATCCGTTCTTTTGCAAGGGTCATTTTATTAGAGCGTTATGTCTATTTTCAGACATTTATAACATTTCACAAAGAGATATTGCTTTACCCACCTCTTTATATACCATTTCCGGAAAAGCTACTATATAAATGTTGTGTT
>CAZSZY010000024.1:6007-10433 GCA_964611285.1 uncultured Methanosarcinales archaeon | reverse complement strand
GGATAGTTAATGTTATTTTCATACGCAAGTTGTAAAGCAATTCGGTTGTAACCTTGAGAAGACATTGGTGTTGCAGAAATATCTTTGAAAAATGCTGGTGTTGGACCATCTTCAGCCAAAACCAAATCATCCACTTTAATTTTTACAGGCAACCAATGAGATTCTTCGTTTGGACCTAATGTAAAAGTAGATTCATGACCTGCTTTATCTTTAAAGTAAAAATATATTTCGTGCTGGCCGACATCAATATCAGTAACCGCCCAAGTACAATTATACATGTGAGCACCCAAATTTTCGCAAGTACCTCGTTGTAATGTAGGATCTTCATTTAAATCAGAAGAATTAAGATAAGCATCAACTCCAGAAATATCTTCAGTAACTAAAGCCCAAAGAATAATAGTTTCATCTTTCACAGGATTAATCATAATAGGTTCATGATTAACATTAACAAAAAGTCCGTCTTGATGCGTGTAAGTTAAACTTTGACGAGGAGTAGAATCTTTTACTTTATCAGGTAATGGTTCTTCAGCAGGACTTTTTGCATCGCAAGTAAAAATTGCTTCTTGAACGCCAGTTGCAACATTGCCTGCATCATCACTACTAGGTTGACCGCCAAAGCCACTAGTTATTTTCATAATAATAGGTGAGCCAGTTGTACACTCACCAACATAAAAACCGTAACAAATATTTTCTTTGCAATTGAAAACTTTTCTTGTAAGTGTGCTTCCTGTTTTGTAAAAAATTCTTTCTAGATGCATTGTTCCAACAGGATCAGTTACCCCAATCATCACATCTGTTAATTCGCCAGAAGAAACATAACAAACAGTTCCATCGCAAAATTCAGTTTTAATATCAGAAACTACAGGACCTTGCGTATCAATTTCAAATGTTAATGTTGTATTAAGATTATCAACAATACCTTGCGTTGTTATCTGAAAAGAAATGTCGGCTGAAGAAGAAGTTAATTGAATTTCCACATTTGGATACGTACAAATAGCGCCAAGTTGCGCATCTGTTTCGTTATCAAAATAAGGAGTGCAAGTTAGTGCGACATCAACAAGTGATGGTCCCACCATAGGATTTTGAGTTAAACCAGAAAGATCAGCAAATGCTTCTTGAATAGTGTGATTTGTTGAAATATTTGCAACAACAGTTGCCATAATGGGTTTCTTAAGAGCAATATACTCTAAAGGATAATCTCCTAATTTTGCTTCAACACTAATAAGCTGTGCTGCTGAGACAGTTGAAACTAAGATAAGAAGGAAAACTAATAACAAAAGTAATTGTCGTCTCACCACAAACTCACACCTATAATATATAGTATAGAAGAATTCTATTTAAATGCGTTTATAAAAGTTTCGTCGGCCATTTACGCATTAGGCGAGCAACAGCGAGTTCAAGTCAAAAACTTGAACGCACTATTAAAAAAGTATAAGTATCTACATTTAAAAAGCGCCAAAGCATTCCTTTTGATATGGATATTATTCATATTGAAGCAAAGTATAAAAAAATCATCGCTCTACCGCAAGAGCTAATTTCCAAACTGCCCAAATCCATTATTCTTTTCACCATCATTCAATTTCTAGATTCCCTACCAACCATTAGAAAACAACTTACAGACGCAGGTATTACCGCAGAATTCATACAACCAAGACATACCCGTCATGAAGGACAACTATTGGGCTGCTCAACCAATCTACAACTCAAAAAAGACGTACTCTATATAGGAACAGGTCTTTTTCATCCAAAATCACTCTTACTTCGAAATGATGTAAAAGTCTATACCTACAACCCTATCAGTGGTGAAGAAGGCACTTATACTAAGACAATTGCAGAAACCATCCGTAAGAAGGTTATGGGATCATATACTAAATTTCTCATGTCTGCAAATATTGGCGTGCTTATTACGCTCAAACCCGGACAACAAAAAGCATACATGACGGCAAACCTTGAAAAACAATATCCTGACAAAAAATTCTATTATTTTGTAGATAATACCTTTAATCTCCAAGGACTACAAGACTTCCCATTTATTGATATGTTTCTTAATACAATATGTGAACGAATGGGTTATGACGACATGGACGTAGAAGGGCTGAGTGTCCTTAATTTGGAAGATTTATGGGCTCTACATAATAATGAGTTTAATGCCTAACAAACGACAGCGAACAGGGAACAGGTAGACTGCATACTGAAAAGAAACAGCCAGCATCAACTCCGTACGCGCATGTTTTGAAGCGAATTCTAAAGAAAATTTTCATGTGTAACTCCTAAAAGAAACTAACACTAACAAAAATAAAAGAAATATTTTTGGAACGTCACGCTAACGTAACGAAAACGTAAGCTTTAAATACAACTGAAAGTATCTTAGTAGTGGTTTTTGTAAACTGGGAGATATAAATCTCCATACAATACTAAAGTAAGGTGAAACAAAATATGGAGAATGAACAATTTACAACACTCGTTAACACATTATTAAGCAATAATTTAGCATCAAGTCAAACAGAAGCACGAAAAATGGCAGAAGAAATGATTGACACAAGCGCAAAAGTGCAAGATTCTTTTAAAAAAGAAAATCACACCTATATGGTAAGCAATTTTTCTCAAAAAGAAGACCACCAAGTCAGAGAGCAACAAGCTGAACAAAACGTGGCTTCAGAGCAGGAAATGCCTCAATTAAGGCCAGAACCATCAAGCAACAGCGAGAGTATGCAACAAAATATTCAAGAATTACGAGAACGAGCAATTAATTCACAACCAGTTGATGTACAAGTGAATTTTCAAACTCCCCAGTATGATGCAAGAAGAGAATTAGCAACAGGCGCAATTCAAGATGCACCTCCTCAACAAACCTCAACAGAAGATTTGGCAAAGAACTTAGAAGTAAATATACCAGGAGTGGATACATCTCAAACACTTAACAATCTTAACGGCGCATCACACACGCCTCAAGCGGACTGTGCGTCAACCCGGGAAAAAGACGATTTTTTAACAGTGAGATTAGAGGCATCTAGCGAGCAGACACCTATTTCTTCCCCAGAAGATAGTCTGCAAGCTGAAGCCCAACCAGTTCAAAACGAACCAGTGGAAGAACCATCTCATCAAGCACCTACTAGTAGTTTTGGAGGGTTAGAAACAGGATTTCCTACTCAAGCAGCAACAGAACCTGCTCCTAGCAATCCAGCACCACAACAAGCAGCAGAGCCAGAAACACAGGCAAATGTTCCTCAAACAAACACCCCTGAGAGAAAAAAGGACTTATGGACACCTGAAGAAAAACAACTTGTAAAAGATTGTGATCTTTCCAAGGTATTCAATTTTTCAGGACAATAGAGCGTTTCACGCTTAATTTATTCTTTTTTTCTTCTCTTTTTCTTTATATATTCCTTTTTAAATCTTGTTTTTAAAGCTATAGAAATATTTATATATAAAACCCCACTTCAAAGTAGCAACAGGTTGCCCTTCATAGAAGGAAGATTAAAATCCGTATTCAAAACAAAACAAAAGAGGAGTTTAAACATGATAAAACTGGAAAATTTCATTAGAGCTTTTACGCTTGTCGCAGGCATGGCAATACCAACATTAGCAAGTTCTCAAACATTAAACATCGATAACGCAGAAGTACGTAACAAAACAGATTCAGTAATGATAGCAAATAATTTTCAAAAACAAAACATTCTAACTGAAGTTGGAGATGGGTTTCTAGAAAACTCAGACTCAGTTTTATTCTTTAAAAATTACGGCGTAAATGAAGAAAATGAATTACCAGGAGTTGCATATGTAGCAGTAACTGATAATATTAATAAGTTACAAACAGAAGTTGCGGACGAATTTAGTGTTAATGACAAATTCAAACTAGCAATCTTACCAGACACAATCACAACATTCAAAGGATTAATTAAAGCAGAACAAGAATTAGTATTTGGAAACTACGCATATAGTGCAAAAGTTAGTCTAGTTGACACTGCAGGAAATCCAGTTCCTGTAACAAGTGCAAAGCTAAACACAAGAAACAATCTAATAATAACACCAACCATAAATGGAAACGAAATGAACTTCGAAGAATTTATGAAAAAAGTTCCTGGGTTTCAAGGAGAATTATCAATTGAAGCTGAAAACTACGAAAATATTTTCAAAGTAATTCCTTTTAACAAAGGAGATACAACATTTGTAGAAAAAACCATAAAAGAACAATACAACTATGGATTTGATCTACAAGTTAAGAACGCAGAAAATAATATCAACATGCCATTTGAAGCATTTATTACACATGATGGAGATACATTAGCTAACGTAACTGAAACTACTGGTCAAAATAATGTTGTTATAGGATTTACCAGAGAAGCTGGAGAAGATTACAGCAACGTAGGCTTAATCTTAAATGGAATACCAAAAGCAGATTTCGTATCAAAATTACTAAACATAG
>CAZSZY010000024.1:0-5907 GCA_964611285.1 uncultured Methanosarcinales archaeon | reverse complement strand
TTAATCTTAAATGGAATACCAAAAGCAGATTTCGTATCAAAATTACTAAACATAGAAACAATAACAAACGACACAATACCAATAAACACATCACTAGACAGAAAAAGACAACACGGATTCGAAATAACATACCAAGACTCAACAACAAAAGAAGCACTGGCAAATCTGGCAGTAATAATGGATGATGGCGATCAAACAACTGACTTAATGACAGACTTGGACGGAAAAATATCTTATCAACAAGATACAATCAATCTACCAACAAGAACATTCATACTAAACCAAAACAATCCTGGAAAAATACCAACAAGCGACACAATTAACGTTGAGGATATAGGACAACTTATGGACTACCAAGACACCATCTTAGTAAGAGGAGAAAGTACGGGTATAAATGATAATCTAAATGACAAGACAGTTTTAGGACTATATCCTAATCCTGCACATAATTATTTAGAACTTAATAAATCAGGACAATATGAAATTTTTAATATCACAGGACAAATAATCAAACAAGGCGATTATAAAAAGAACAAACCAATTGATATCGTTGATTTAAACAGCGGTATGTATTTAATAAGATTATACAACAACGAAAAAAAAGAAATCGAACTAGCAAAATTCATAAAGAAATAATAACCTAACTAAATATGAGGTCGTGAATAAAAATGAAAAATACAAAATTTCCAACAATAATGGCGTTAATGCTACTTCTATTAACAGGACTAGTAAGCGCAGGATACGATATTAGTATTGTGTCCGTTCAAGAAGATGCGTCAAGCCCATTCTTCACAGATATTCAAGGTATCGCAGATATCTTGATTGAAAATGTAGGAGATGCATCATATCCAGGAGCATCAGACGTTATAGAAATAATTTATGACGATGGAACCAGTGAAACAAAAAATGTTCCACCATTAGCTATTGGACAACAACTCCAACTAATAGGACAACACACCTATACTAATGCAAACACATATACTATTAGCGTTAACTTTACTCCAGGTGGAGATGATGACGCAACAAATGATGTTGATACACTTAATCTAAATGTTTTGGATGTTATTAACGACATCAGCATAGTTAGTGTTACAAGCACACCTAATAATCCTATAGAAAACATCGACATGGTTACATTTGAAGTTACTATTGAAAATACAGGTAACCAATATTACGCAGGAGCAACAAACGGATTATCATTTGATTATGATGATTCAAGCGCGGATGAAACCTCAGACGTTCCAGCTCTAGCTGTTGGTGAAAGCGACGTCATAACACTCACACACACATATGCAAGTTCAGGAAACTACAACACTTTTGCATCTTTCACAGCAGGAGATGATGATAGTTCAAATAATGGTGGAATTGAAGCGGTAAGTGTTGTTGCAAAAGTATTTAACATCAACAATCCAACAATTGCATATACAATCCTTAGAGGAAATGGAGCTAGCGTAAACGCAAACTTTGTTTCTGGTAGTAATGTTCCAATGAGCGTTATTATTAATATGGATGGAGATTTAACTCTTAACACCGATCCAGCAGAAACAATTAGTGAGAATGATATAACTATTCAACCTAATACATTTAACATCAATATAGGAGCAACACAACAAGTTACGGTGTTGGTTTCTCAAATTGGAACAAATACAGTTCCAGGAACATACAATGGAAATTACATCGTTGAATATGGAGAATCAACAGAATTTAGTAAAACTGGAAATATTCAAGTAATTGTACAAAACAACGCACCAGTAATTGCTCCAATTGCAAATCAACAAATGCTTGTTGGACAACAATTTATATACCAAGTTCAAGCAACAGATGTTGAAACTAGCAATAGTTTAGTTTACAGCGTAACAGGAGTTCCTGGAATCACCATTGATCCTGCATCAGGACTTATTACATGGGTTCCTGGAAGTATCTACTCTGGAACAGCAGTTGTTAGTGTAAGTGATAACTATACAACATCAACAGAAGGTTTTGACATTGAGGCAAAAATTGATATGGCTCAATTAACATTCTTAGACGATCAAATTGACCTAGGCGGCAATACAGCTAACAGAGGAGATCCAGTTGCAGCAACTATTCAAGTTGAAAACACAGGAACAAGAACAATTACAAACCTCATTGCCACAATATATGATTCTAGAGGAAACACTATTGATGATGAGTATAATTCAGTCATTAGCGTTAACAGAAACACATTAGCTCCTGGACAAGAAGCAACCGTTACTGTAAGTTTGACAATTCCAGAAAATGCAAACTCAGAACCAACAAAAGTTGCAGAAGTTAGAGTCTCAGGTCTTGACAACGGAAACACTATTGAAGATGAAGTTAACATATATATGGAAGCAGAAAGTCTTTTAGAAATTGATGACATCGATATTGAAGTTAATGGTAAAGATGAAGGCGACCTAAATGACGGTAGCTCATACAGAGATCTGGTTGAAGGCGACGAAGTTGAATTAACCATCAAAGTAAAAAATCTCTATAACGATGATGATGATGAAATCTCAGATGTGTATATCGAAATAACTGATGATAATTGGGATATCGATGAAAAATCTGATGAGAAAGATATCGAAGGAGACGAAGACGCAACATTTGTTGTTAGCTTTACTATTGATGAAGAAGTTGATGACGATGAAACAACAATTCTAATCCGTGCTTACGGAGAAGACAATAGAGAAGACGTGTCAAGTTTTGATCATTACGATGAATGGGAACTTAGATTTGAAGTTGACAGAAAGAATGATGATATCAGAATAAAAGATGTTTCTTTTAACAGAAACCCAGTAGATTGTAATGCAAACACAGTAACAATGGATGTTGAACTTAAAAATTATGGTACAGAAGACCAAAAAGATATATTCATTTATGCATACAGTGATAAAGACAACTTTAACTGGAACGATAAAAAAACCTACATCGAACTTGATGAAGGAGAAGAAACAACAAGATCATTTATTATCGATCTGCCAAATAACCTAGATGAAGATACGTACATTGTTAACATTGAAGTAAAATACGATATTAGCAAAGATGCAGATGAAGAAATGGTTCTTATTGATGTTGTTTGCTATAACAACCAGCAAGACGAAGAAGAAGACGATGATTACACTGAAAGCGATGATAGTTTAATCATTAACACTGGAGACGACGATCAGGGAACAACTGGCGGAACAATTATTCCAACGGGCAATGTTGTGTTTGGACAACCAAAAAGCGACTTTGAAAAATTCACTGATTCAACAGTATATCTGATGCTTCTTGTTGTTTTAGTTGTTGGTTTCCTTTCAATCGTTATTGGATGGGCAGGAAGCATTCTTCGAAAGTAGAACTATTTTATTTTTTTTCTTTTTTTATTCTTATTTTGATATAATTTTAAATAGTAATGAAAATACCTTATTCTTATGGACTTTGAAATGCACAAGAAACAAACGCTTGACAAACTCTACTTGCCAGACAGATCCAAGAAGGGAAATGTCGATATGAAACTTGAAAAGCTTATCAATCTTGTTAATGAAAATGAAGATTATTACACTACTAGTTCATGCTCAGGAAGAATTAGTTTATTCACCGATCATGATAGTAATATCAAAGCAGATGCTGACTGGCTTTATGTTACACACGAGCAAGCAGATGTCAATGTTATTTTAAACGTCCTTTCTAAAGAATTACCCAACAGTATTACCTGGCTTCGTCAAGAAGGTTTTATTTTTCACGTTGCTGCTAAAGACCTTGATTCTGCAAATAAATTTCTGCAATTTACACAGTCAAATGGTTTTAAAAAATCAACAATTCTGGGTGCGTCAAAAAGATTTATTGTTGAAGTGGTAAGTACGCAACGAATTGATTCTCCTATTGCAAAAGAAGGAAAACTTCTTGTTAATGAAAAGTACATTCGGTTTCTTGTTACGCTTGCAAATGGAAAACTAGCAAAAACTCACGAGCAAATAACAAGACTAGAGGAAGCTTGGGAAAAAGAGTTTTCTTAATAACAACTTATTGCGTCTTTCTAGAAAGATGTTTCTTATGTCTTGCATTATGAGCTTTAAGTTCGCCAATGTGAGCAATCTTTGTTTTAATAAGCATATCTAGATCGTTTGAAACTTTTTCAAGAAGAACGCCTGCATGTTGACCACCTAAAAGATGAGGAACAATAACATAATCAGCGCCTTCATCATAAAGCGATAACGCTTCATCAACAACATATGCCGTTACAATTATTTTTGCATTATTATTTACACCACGAATTTTCTTAATGAGAAGCATTGTGTCGCGATGAGCAGGAATAGTAGAAATAACTAATTTCACTTTATCTAAATGTAGTTCCTCTAATACCTCATCATCACCAATATCTCCATACAAACAAGGAATCTTATGTTCAATAAGCATGTTAATAACATCGGGATTAAAATCAACAACAACTACATCTCGCTTTAACTTTCTTAATGAACGAAGAATAGTGTAGCCCGTTCTATCATAACCAATTAAAACAACATCATGTTCGGCATGAGGAGTGTGATGCGCTAATGTTTTTTTCACATTTACAAATCTGTCAAACTTTTTAAGAAGAGGCAAGAAAAACTTGTACAAGCTATCTTCATATTTTACTAGGTAAGATGTTACTATTATAGATGCAAGCGCAACCATTATTGTTAATGAAAAGAAACCTTCTTCAATGTGACCTGCACCAATACCTACATGAACAGCAATAAGTGCAAACTCTGAGACTTGCGAAAGCGTCACCGCAGATAAAAATGCAACTCGCCTATTATACCCAAAAAGAAGTGTTATTAAAAAAGTGAAAAAAGGAAGAACAATAACTGTTAAACCTAACAACACTAAAAAAGGAACAGTATACTGGGTAAGCGTATCAAAGGTTAATCGAATACCCATGGAAACAAAAAATATTGTCGCAAAGAAATCTCGCAGATTTTTTACTTTACTAATTATTTCAATGTTGTAAGGTAAGTTACCCAGCATTAAACCTGCAACAAAACCACCAATTGCAATGGAGAATCCAATATACTCAAACGCTATTGCAAAAGCGAAACAAACAGAAAGACTTAGAAGGAAAAATAGTTCTTGGGAACGAGCTGCAAATTTAAAGAGTTGAGGAAACAACACTTTAGAGAAAAACCACGCAACACCGAAAACCAGTCCTCCTAAAAATAAAGAGAAAGCAAGACTACCAATAGAAAAATCTCCTGAACGAGCAAGTACACTTAATAACATTACAGCAATAACATCCTGCATTAACAAAGTTCCAACAATTATGCGACCGTGCAGCGTTTCTAGTTGCGATTTATCTACTAATAATTTAATCACAACCATAGTTGATGAAAACATCAAAATAATTCCAGCATACACCGATTGCATTTGTGTGAAATGAAGAAGTGTGAAAATGCCAAAACCCATTAAGAATGATGCAACCATTTGCAGAAGAGCTCCGCCTGTTGCAATAGCACCAATATCTTTTAGTCGTTTTACATCTAGTTCTATACCTACAATGAAAAGTAAGAAAGCAATACCAATATCTGAAAGTACTTCAACCATCGCCATATCTGCAACGAAGTGAAGTACTGGTCCTAAGATAACACCCATAATAATATACGAAGAAATAAGTGGTTGCTTAAGTGCTCGCGCTATGAATCCACCAACAGTTGCAAGTATAATAATTATACCTAGGTCAAAAAATATTGTATTCAAATGCTCACCTTCTTTTCTATCATGTTACACAATCCTCTTTTTTACTCATAAAATAATTCAGAGAGGACCGCAAAGAAAAACCTTTGCGGATCTCTGAAAAAATACAGGCACCACCCTCCCAAGAAGTTTACTGTTTTAGGATAACAACAGGAACTGAGTAGTGCCCATGAATATGAATCTCACTTTTTCTTT
>CAZSZY010000023.1:0-11873 GCA_964611285.1 uncultured Methanosarcinales archaeon | reverse complement strand
CTTTAGATTATCTCAACTTTTTTAGCTCGAATTCCACTTGATTGAATATGTTGCTTCTTGCAAACTGAGCATTCATATCGGAAATCAGTCTTCTTAGTTGTTTTTTTACCAGTTAATTTCCATTTAGAAATTGCTGGTTTAGAATAACGACCTAAACTACCTGCTCCTCGACGTAGACCACGTGCTCTTACTCTATGTGTTGAACCTGAGCTCATTGGATGTGTTTGGTTTCTAGCTCGTCGTTTGGATTCTAAGACTTTATGCTCTGTGTGTTTTTTGCACGTTGGACAATGTCTTTTGATTACTTTAGGTACTTTCATCGTAGGCAGATGGAATTAGCTTTCCTTTTTAAAGGTGTTGGTCAGAAGCGCTCTAGACCAACAATCTTTAAAAAGACAAAAGAGCGCCTGTAATGCGTGTGAAAGACCTTATCTCTAAAAAATTAATTCGCGATATTGCTGGCGAACATGACGTAGATGCAATTATCATTTTTGTTGATAACCAGCCCGGTGAATGGATTGCTCTTGACGATATTCCTGATGTTGATGAAGAGAAGTTTGCTGAAGATATAGAAGAAACCACTGGATTTTATACGCTTAGAGTAACAAGAATTGAGGAAAGCGGTGAACCTGTTGAAACTACGCTTCCTAAAACGAAAACTATACAGTTCGAGGGAATCATTGCGGAAGTTATTTCTGGTCTCATCAAACAAAAACTTGTCAAACAAAATGATAAGCTTCTTGTTATCACAGACGATAGCACCACACAACGTTATAACAAAGCAATTCTCGTTATGGATGTCGATAAGACATTATATCGTATTGGTAAGTTTAAGCTCGCTGATAAAATGGCTTCTGAAACCATTATTGAAAAAGTTATTCAGCTTGCACAAGAACTTGGTCGAGAAGGTCGTGAGGGTAAACAAGTCGGCACATTATTCATTATTGGCGATCCTGAAGAATTAGAACCCTACACAAAGCAACTTATTATGAATCCTTTCAAAGGATATGAAAAAAATTTTCTTAACATTGTACATAATCAAACACTTGATGAGACACTCAAGAATTTCGCACAATTAGATGGTGCCTTTATCATTGATAATGAAGGTCATGTACTTTCTGCTGGAACCTATCTTGATGTTGATACAACAGATATTAAACCTTTTGCAGGTTGGGGTACAAAACATCTTGCTGCAACTGCAATTACAAAAGTCACGAGCGCAATTGCTATTCTAGTTAGTGAGAGCGGTGGTGGTGTTAAAGTGTTTAAGAATGGGCGTTTGGTTCTAAAACTTCGATAGACTCCACGCTAAAAAAGTCTCCTTCAAGTCTTCCTGTTAATCGAGTAGTGCTTCCAATTAAATCCTTGCTTAAAGTAGTATCAATATATCCTGATTGCTCTAAAGCAAATGTCACAATTGTTCCTTCTTGGGTAAAATACACACCTGCAATAGTAACATCCATGCTGGTAAGCATTTCTTCTTGAGGCGAGGAAAATTCTGATTGTTGAAAAGTAGCTATAACAAGCAGCCCAACCAAACCAATACAACTAGTAACCAAAGCCATATTCACTAAAAGGCGTTCATCCATAAATGCTTCTTAAACAACCGTATTTATAGCTTTTAGGGGCTCTAAACCGGAAATCCTTCAATTCCAATATAAAATCTAGACTACAGACACATAAAATTTTTAAAAGAAAGACACGATGGTTTCCATTAAGATGATTTTTTGTCCAAAATGTGGAAGTTTACTAAAAACTAAGCAACAGAAAACTAAGGCCGTTCAATTTTGTAGTTGCGGGTTTAGTAGTGATGTAAAAGAAGAAAATTCTTCCATCAAAGAGACTGTTACCAGCGACCAAGATGATATTCAAGTTGTGGAAAAAGCAGATATCCATCCACTAACCGATGCAGACTGTCCAAAATGTGGTCATGGCAAAGCATATTATTGGCTAAAACAAACTCGATCTGGCGATGAGCCAGAAACCAAATTCTATAGATGCGAGAAGTGTAAACATACTTGGCGAGACTATTCCTAGACCATTTACGCATAGGCGAACAATAGAGCATTCAAATCTTACAATTTGAACGCGCTGTGAAAAAAATCAGATTAAGCTATTAAATTTATTTTCTTTGTAATTGACTGAGAAGTCGAGGTATACTTTTTAGTTTGTATAATTTTTCTGCAACGGGAGAAAGTTTTTCTAACTCTTTATGTTGAGAACGTAAATCACGACTAAGTTTTGAATATTGTTTTCCGTAAAATTTTCCTCTCACTTCTGCAATGTGATCGTATCGTCTTCGAAGAGCATTTGATTGGTCAAGAAATCGCTCAAAAAGAAGTAAGTATAATAATTGTAAACGAACATTTTTTGTTTTTGATACCGTATCTTTACTTAATATTAAGAGAAGCAAGTTTTTATCATACAGTTTTAAGATGACATCAAATTTAGAAGGTAGGTCGGTAAGTGTGTTATCCAGTCGATCAATAAATTTTGCGCATAACACTTCTTCGTTTCCGCTATTCACTATATCTTCTAAGTAAAGCCGATAAGCGTTATCTGTTAAGTAAGATGCCACTCCAATTCCATCAGGTAAATTTCCTAAGAGTGTGAATGTTGTTTGTGGAACAAGATCGTCCTCATGATAAAAGGTTACAAGTTTTTTCTTCATTGCAGATAGTGTTCTGTAAGGACTTATTTCTTTGGCAACTATTTTGTAATGATTAGAGAGTAATTTTATTTCTTCTCGAATATCTTCAGGAATTTTATGTAACATTGCTCCGAGTTGTTCATACGTTTTTCCAAAGTCTTCAACTAAATCATGGGCCAATACTATTCTACTTGTTTTAGAAGAAAATCCTAATGCTTGCGCCCAAATAAAACTTCGTAGCGAATGTACAAAAGAAGGATTTCCACAACTACGCATTTTTCCTGATAAGTTATAGAGTTTTTGCAGATTAATTATTTCTTTTGCGGAACTTGGATTACAAAAAGGCGCTAAGTCTTCTTCAGTTATATCGCACATAGAATTCACTAAATCCACTAATGGATAATAGGGCTCAAGAAGAGTTACTGCTTCTAAAAATAATTCTGCCATGCAAACTTAAGCGCGCCTATAGTTTTAAGCTTTTTGCCTAAAGACAGGAAGCCTTCTTCTCTTAGAGACATAACGTTTATAAAGGGTATTCGACTTCTTCGCGGGTATGACAGACAAAATCAAACATGATTCAGCAACTGATACTCCTCTAACCAATGATATTGGTTCAACGAGTTTTCCATGTCCTAACTGCGGTAAACAAACCATTTACAGAAGCCGAAAATCTCGGGAAATTGTAATTAAATACACTTGTCCTGAATGCGGTTTTGTAGGACCTAACTAATTTTGAGGTGTGAAAACTATGAGTAATGCAATTGTAACATTCAAACTTATGCCAGAATCTCCTGATACTGATGTAGAAGCAATTAAAGTAGCCGCTGAAAAAATGGCTAAAGAAGCGGGAGCTAAAGGCGAAACGCAAGCTAAAATTGAACCATTAGCATTCGGATTAAAACAAGTTCTTGTTATGGGCATGTATGAAATGAATGATAATGCAGACTTTGATGCAATCTGTGATAAAATGAAAGCAGAAATTGATGGCGTCACGCAAGCTGAAGTTGCTAACATGGATTTGGCTCTAGGTTAAGTAAAACCTATTTTTTCTTTTTAATTTCTTAATATTCACTTCTAAACAAGATTTATAAATCGGTCTGCATCTATCTCTTTTGAATGAACACTACTTACTCAACTGGAATTCCTGTACGAAATGAAGAACAAACAATAGTGCAAACTATAGAAAGTGTTCTTAAACAGACTATTCCTCCAAACGAAATTCATGTTTGTGTGAATGCTTCAACGGATAATACCCTCAAAAAAGTTTCAGATGTGGCGTTAGCTGAAAAAAGAATTAATGTCATTTCATCTTCACCAGGAAAAGCAAATGCGTGGAAGAAAATTGTTGACGAATCAATAGATAATACCATGCTCTTTTGTGATGGGGATGTTGTGATCAATCCAGAAGCTGCCGAAAATATGTTTTCTAAGTTTAAAGAGAATGAAAAATTAGTTTTAGTTGGTGGTTCTAATGCATATAACAGTATTCAAGAAAACACAATCTTTTCAAAATATTTTACTGAAAATCTAAGTGGAAAACCCATTAAACAAGATTGGGTATGCGGACGATTATACATGGCCAAAATAAACGAGTTATACGAATTATCTAAAAAGAAAAAAATTGAATTAATGCCGTCAAACACAATCAATGAAGATGGATTTTTAGAAATGCTAACCAAAGATCATAGAGAAATTATTTCCTCAGCATATAACTTATCAATGCAAGTAACATCATTTCATGATTGGAAAATTGGTTTTAAGCGTATTCTAGCTGGACAAAAACAGTTAAAAGAATCATATCCGCATCTGTTTGGTGATTCTGATTTTTCAATGAAAAGACTAAAAAATTACGTGACAAGATTTCAAGAAGTGAAAGGCGTTACAAGAAAAGCAGGCATTACATCATTATTTCTATTAAGAACAGCATTAAATATATACTACAAAACAACAAATAATTTAGATTACAATCCCGTTTGGGAAGAAACAACATCCACAAAGAAACCATGTTATGAGATTAGGCAACAAAACTAGTCAAGTAAATTTTCTTTTTTCTTTACAAGTTCTACAGAAAGTGTTTTAAGAATTGTTTTGGTTTGTTTCCAATCATCAGACGTTATTTCCTTGTCTACATATAATTCGTGAGCAACATCTCTTGCTAGAGAAATTTCTTCTGCAATAGACGTGAGAACTTCATCTGTTTTCCCGCTTAAAGTTTTATTTTTGTTATCTAGTACTTTGTTTTTTCTTAACCGATGTATACGATGAGCATTCTTTGTGGTAATGTGAGTTACTGATTTTGGTTTTCGAAAAATATGTGTTGTATGAAGAAAAGAACTATCAGGATGTTGCGCAGCATGCGCTAAGCTCATGAAAAGTTGTTGATTAAGAAGCGGTATCATTTAAAAAGTCCTTTTCTTTTAGGTGGAGGAGGTGGAATTGGCGAAACCATCTGTTGTGCAGATTCTAATGCCCCTGGTGCAGGTATTGGCGTCAGGGGTTGTTGCGGAGTGTATCCGCCCATTGACTGTTGAGCTTCAAGTGCAGCTCGAGACCCAGAAAAGCCCTTTTGTCCAGCAATTAAACCTGAATTATCAGGAAGTACACTTGTTGGATCAGGCGTAACGCTTGTTGGCGGAGGCATCGGTGGAGGAGCCATTTGTTGAGTTGGTTGTTGAGGCATTCCAGGTGGTGTTGGAAAATCAGGAAGTGATGCTGGTTGGCCGTAAGCAGGAGCTACTGGAGTTTGTGGAGGAGCCATTTGTTGAGCAAGTAAATTTGCAACAGACACTATTCCCTCGGCTATATGTTCATTTTGCTGAGAAATTATCTTAAAATGTTCTTTAAGGTTAGTTGCATGATAATCATGCACCATTTCTTGATTTGCCTGCGCAAATAAAGCGTGAAGAGATTCTACTGCATGTTTGAGATCATTTATAGAAGCAATAAGATCTTGACTGTCTTTACCTTCTCCGAAGGGATTTTTCTTGAGATGATTAACATCTTTTCTAAGTTGCTCAACCTCTTCATGGGGTAAAAGTTCGTATTCGTCTTCTTCTGGCATTATCACTACCTCTTTTTAAAGTTCTTAAGGAAAGAGCATTATATAAAGATTATGTATTCTCTTGCGAGTAACATCTGAACGAAAAGCTATTTAAAGAGCGTTCAATTTACTATTCTTATGAGCCAACCTCAACAACAAAATAGTGATTATCTTCTTGCCGAGGGCACAAAACGTGACCAAGGTAGAACTGCTCAACGAATGAACATTTTAGCTGCAAAACTTGTTGCTGAAACTGTTCGAACAACTCTTGGTCCTCAAGGTATGGACAAGATGATTGTTGACACGTTCGGTGATGCAACTATTACAAATGATGGCGCTACCATTCTAAAAGAAATGAATATTGAGCATCCTACTGCTAAGATGATTGTTGAGATTGCTAAAACACAAGAAGATGAAGTTGGCGATGGTACAACTACAGCAGTTGTTCTTGCAGGCGAGTTTCTTCGTCTAGCTGAAGAATTAATCGAACAAGGTATTCATCCAACTGTTATTATCAAAGGATATCGAATGGCCGCAAAAACTGCTCAGAAAATCTTGCTCAATATGAGTGAAATGATTACTGAAAAAGACACATCTACACTAAACAAACTTGCAATGACTGCAATGACTGGCAAAGTTGCAGAAGGAGCAAAAGAACATCTTGCAAATATTGTTGTAACCGCTCTTCAAAAAATTAAAGAAGATGGTTCTGAAATTGATATTGATAATGTTAAAATTGAAAAGAAAGTTGGCTCAAGTGTAGAGGAAACAGAACTTATTCAAGGTGTTGTTATCGATAAAGAAAAAGTTCATGCAGGAATGCCAACAACAGTTAAAAATGCAAGAGTTGCTTTAATTGATAGTCCATTAGAGCTTCGTCGTACAGAAACCGATGCTCGAATTTCCATTACCGATCCTGATAAACTACAAGCATTCCTTGATATGGAAGAAAATATGCTCAAAAAAGTTGTAAATACTATTGCGCAAAGTGGCGCCAGTGTTGTGTTTTGTCAAAAGGGTGTTGATGAGGTTGTGCAATACTTACTTGCGCAAAAAGGAATTTATGCATGTCGTCGTGTGAAAAAATCTGACATGAAAAATATTTCTCGAGCAACTGGCGGAATTATTATTACTAACATCAATGACTTAAACAAAGATCACTTGGGAAAAGCTGGTCTAGTTGAGGAAGTAAAAGTTGGCGATGAAGAAATGACTTTTGTTCGTGGTTGTAAAAATCCAAAAGCAGTAACTATTCTTGTTCGTGCAAATACCGAGCATATTGCTGATGAAGTGAATCGTGCTATTGATGATGCTATTGGTAATGTTGCTAGTGCGCTTCGTGCTCATCGTGTTGTTGGAGGAGCTGGCGCAACTGAAACAGAGCTTACAAGAAATTTACAACATTTTGGTCAGAAAGTTTCTGGTAAAGAACAACTTGCAATTTTAGCGTTTGCAAAAACCATGGAAGTTATTCCTAAAACACTTGCTGAGAATGCGGGTCTTGATGCAATTGATATTATTTCTGATTTGAAAGCTGCTCACGATAAAGGCAAAAAGTGGGCTGGTATTGATGTATATACTGGAAAGATTATTGATGCGTTTAAAGAAGGCATTATTGAACCTCTTCTAATTAAAACGCAAGCTATCGCTAGTGCTAGTGAAGTTGCCATTATGATTTTAAGAATTGACGACGTTATAGTTGCAGGTATACCTGATAAAGCACCTCAAGGAAATCCTGGTGAAGGTTTTGAGTAAAGAAACTCGAATTTGCGCATTATGTAATAACGTAGAACCATTTAATTCTGATAGAAAAGGAAAATTCGCCGACAATAAAAAGTGGATGTTTATTCTAAATGCAGCAGATAAAAGAGTTCTTCATCCGACATTGTTTGGAGAGGATTATGATACTGCTCTTGGGAAAACACACACGGGGAAAATCCTTGGGCAATTCTTCAAGTACTCAACAATTTCTATTGAAGATATTTATTTAACAAATGCGTATAAATGTTTACCAGTAACACCAAAAGGAAAAGACAGAAAACCAAAAAAGAAAGAATATCAAAATTGCAGCAATATTCTTCGTTTTCAAATACAAGAGTTCGCTCCTAAAAAAATTATTGTATTTGGCGAGCCAGCTTACGAAACATTATTTTCAAATCAGCAAGAAGTCAAACCATTTGATGAAGCAATAAAATCAATTGAAAATGCTTATAATGGCATTCCTATCTGTGCAATGAATCATCCTGGAGAAATCTGGTGGAATGATAGAACAGCTAAAGAAGCTAAGTTTGGCATTATGAAATTTTTTCTCAAAAACAAATAATTCTTAATTTCTCAGTCAAAAGAAAGTTTATTAAACCTTTACCACAAAAAATAACTCATGAACCAATACGAGAAGTTTAAGGTAACTGTTGAAAAGTATGATTTAATTCCTACTGGTAAAAACGTGCTTGCATGTGTTTCTGCTGGAAAGAACTCTTCAGCCATGCTTCATCTTCTCAATAAGTATCGTCAAGAAAAAGAATTTCCTCTTAACATCATTCTTTTTAGATACCCTCCGCACGTCTACGAAGAGCTTGATAAAAAAGTTCTGTATTGGAAAGAGAAAGGAGTTAACATCACAGTGCTCACACCAACAACAAGCGATGAAGAACTTGATAAAACCGAAGATGCATGCCATCTTTGTAAAGATGTCCGTCGAGAATTATTTCAAAGTTATCTTAAAGATAATAAAATTAATCTTGCTGATATTGTTCTTGCAACTGGTCATGGTGTGTGGGACTTAAACGCTTACCTTGCTGAAATGAATACGTGGTCAAAAGAAAATCTTGTGTCAAGCAACAAACGATTTATAGAATTAACTCATCGTTTCTTTCCTAAAATTAAAATGGACAACGGCGTTACATTCATTCGTCCATGCATAGCGCTTAATGATACTGAAGTAATCAGTCTTTTAGAACAAGAACACATTCCGCATCAGGAAGTGAGTTGTCGCTTTGAAGAAGAACGTCCAAAGCGTTTAGTCTTCAAACATTTTCTTGAAGAAAACATTCTCTTCAGCTACGATGAAACATTCGCTGCGCTTAAGAAATTCTGCAATCTGCCAACATTGGATGATTTTGAAACACTAAGTTTCGAAGAATATTTATTATAAAAAATAAAAAAGTAAAAAGAAATAAAAATTAATTTTAAGCAGCGCCGTTACCAGAATTAAAACCATCTGGAAAGTCTTTCTTAGGCAGATAATGAGAGTCTGAAAATGTTCTATGATTAGAATCACTAAACATTAGAGTTCCATTAACAGGTTTATAGACTCGAAATTTTTCATCACCAAAACCATCTACTTTTTCTACTTTCGCAACTAATGCACCTAATATTCCAGAATTCTCAATTGAAGTAATCAATGGATGCTTTTCAGATTCTGCAGTAACATAATTTTCACCATCTGGTCTTCCAGCCCGATAAGATGTTCCAGTTGCTCCAAAATTTGATTGAATCATATTTTTATTATTATCAAAAATTGAAAGAATGTATTCAGTACCTATTTTCGCAAGGGTTAATTCCCAAGCTGCATTGTTTTCAGAATCAACTATAGGAACTGAAATATACGCATCAGGTAATCTATCAGCTAACTGATCATGTGTGTATTTGAAAGGAGTCGCTTTGTTTACTTCAATATTTAGAGTCATGGTTGTACCTCTTATACCACATTAAGGGGTTTTCACATATTTAAACCTTTCTATTTTGTTATTACTCTACAGGGACTAAACATAGTTTATTTATAAATAAAGTTGAAACAAGACCAAAATAACAATAAATTAACACTAGAAATAGCTAAAAAAATAAAAATAAGAATTAACCGTTGATTACATCAAAATCAATCGTGATTTTTTTCTGCTTTGGCACGAGTTGAGTTAATTTCGTTCCTGCCATTTCAAGCATTTTTCTGGATGCTTTGTAAAGGTCTTGATCAGCATACTTATCGCTCACGTATAAAACTTCAGTTATTCCGCTTTGCAAAATGAGTTTAGCGCATTCATTGCAAGGAAAAAGAGCAATGTAAATTCTGCAACCTTGTAAGTCTCGTGTTGAGTTAAGTATTGCATTTGCTTCTGCGTGCACAACATAGGGATATTTTGTATCTATCCAATCTCCATCTCGACCCCAAGTTATTGCATCATCAGATATTCCTCGTGCTCGACCATTATAGCCAACACCCACTATTCGATTATCAGCATCAACTATACATGCACCTACTTGTGTTTTGGGATCTTTACTTCGCATTGCGCTAAGCATACTAACACCTAAAAAATAATCATCCCAGGAAACATAATCTTCTCGTTTCTTTACAAATTCTTGTTTGGTTTTATTTTCTTCCGAGCTCATTTAACACATCCTCAACTTTTTCATTTAACTTTTCTACTGTTCCACTATTGTCAATAATATAATCAGCCATTTCAATACATGCTGAGATATTTTGTTTAGTTGGATCTGTTGATTTCATTTCTAACTCTTCTTGTTCTACAAACTTTTGAAAATCAACATCATCTGATTGTGCATCATTTCGTTGTTGTACTCTTTCAAAACGAATTTTTTTATCTGCATCAATCGCAAAAAAAATAAAATCTTCTTTTTCTCGAAGTTTTTCAACTTCGCCAACTGCACGCAAACTTTCAATAACTGCGTTTCCACCAAGTTGTTGTGCTCGTCTAAAAGATTCTTCCGCAAGGTAACTTGACGAATGTTCTTCTCTTAATGCATTTCCAATTGCAACCATATTATCTCTATTAATTGGTAATCCTCTTTTTCCTATCTCTTCATTAATAATTGCTCGAGATGAGAAATGATGAAATCCTTTTTGTTTTACCAAATAATCAACAATTGTTCCTTTTCCTGCGCCAAGTGTTCCTGTAATTCCAATAATCATACTTTACTACCCCTCAAACTATCCTTTTGGTTCATCACCAGTTTATAAAAATTATTGTTCGCAAGAAACATCTAAAACGTAGCCTTTAAAAAGAGCATTCTACTCACCTAGAGAAGTTATGTTTACGCCGCAGTCGCATACGCGGTAAATAAACATATTTGCCTGGCATACTCCTTTGCATTCATTACATTCATGCCGCAGTCGCATAACCCGGTATTGCGCCGGCCTTGAGAGCCGGTCCCTTTGGGATTCCCGGTTCGAATCCGGGCTGCGGCGCCTTTTTTCTATTCACAGTTCCTAGATAGTCTTTAATCAGTTAGCCCCACAAAAACAAAAGTTTATATAGAAGTGGGGGCTAATACATATTTCAGTATAGAAAATGGTATACTTACGCACTAAAACGGTCAAGAACGTCCCTTATTATTATCTTATACAGAGTATTAGGCAAGACGGCAAGACAAAGAAGATTGAAAAGTATATTGGTAGAGAAGAGCCAAGCGAAAGCGAACTTGAAAAACTCAAGATTGCCTTTCATGCGCAACTTCAGAGCAAAGAATGGATATGTCTAAATAAAGAAACCTTCGAGCTTATTGAGCAAATCAGAACTATCAAACCAGAACTTAAAAACGAACAACTCATGGACTTCTGCATCAATTTCACCTATAACACTAATGCTATTGAAGGCAATAAACTTACCCCTGAAGAAACGAGAGATTTATTCCATAAAGATATTCCTTCTGAAAAACCATTCAAAGATCACATCGAAAGTTTCGCACACTGGAAGGTTTTCCTGAATATGACCACAACAAAAAAACCATTAACAAAAGAGCTTATCCTCCAATGGCATAGAGAATTATTCAAACAAGCAAAGCCAAGTATCGCAGGAAAATTTCGAAAAACCAATGTTCGTGTTGCGGGCTACAAAGCAGCACATCATCTTGACGTTCCTTACTTAATGGATGAATTTCTTGAATGGTTCCGAGAACATAGAAATAAAATGAATCCTGTAGAACTTGCTGCAATGACTCACTTAAAGTTTGTAAAAATTCATCCTTTCCTTGATGGCAATGGCCGAATTGCAAGACTTTTATTAAATTATGTTCTTAATCGTAGTGATTATCCTATGATGACTATTGAGTACAATAATAGAGAAACGTATTACAAAGCGCTTGATGATTTTGATGACACTCAGGAAGAAGAGGTTTTCGTCAAATACATAATTGAAAGTTTCCTTAACGAGCACATACCTGCATAAA
>CAZSZY010000022.1:0-11965 GCA_964611285.1 uncultured Methanosarcinales archaeon | reverse complement strand
GTCCCAATTCCTATTCTTCCGTTCGTTGTATCAATGAATAATGTTGAGCCGTTGATGCTGACGTTGTGTGAGACATTTATCTGTTCATCAAAGCTGCCAGTGGTGTAAGCGTATGGTGCCGAGGTCAAGTTCAACCTTGGGGTCATCTCGCCGTCGCTTTCAACTTCGACGCTGAGGTAATGGGTGGTGTTGAACACGACGTCAATCCCTGTCAATATTTTTGAGTAGATGCCGTCGGAGTCTGTCGTCACGTTGACCGTGTCGCTCCATCTTGCTGACCCACCTGTCAATACGTCATAGATACGGAATGTCGTGCTGTACGTTCCTTCTAAGGCAACCCCTGTGGTTGCGTTGGTCAATTTTCCGTGTACGCTGATTGTTTGTGGGGCAGCGGCCACAATACTCACAAACACTAAGCAGAGTATTACTGCAATTCCTATTTTTATTGTTTTGTTGGTATTATTCATAGTGTCTCACACCTACGTTAGTTTTTTTGAATTGAATTACTGGGATTCGACTAGGAGATAATTTGCTGGTCGTACCAGTGCTTCTTTCACACAATTGTACTCGGCACATACTTGGAATGCTGAAATATTAAGTTGTGTCAAAGGAATGGAAAATTGTTGGTCGTCTACGTCAATCGCACACATCATCATGCTCTGGTTGTCCAGGAAGCAAATATTGTTCACGAGTTCTTGCGGTGTCATGAACCTGCTACATTCTGTCTGAATGCATTCCCACTCGCCTTCCACAGTGTCAGTGGTGATAATCATTGGTTCCTCTTCTTTTGCCCAGGTCGCAATCTGGAATATCGTCATTATGACAAACACGATCAGTAAGACGACGAAAGTTGTTTGTTGTTGTTTTTTTACCATTTTTTTTCTCCTTTTAGGTGATAATTTGATTCTCGTTGAGTGTGCCTTTGAGGTAGATGTCCCCATTCTCCGAGAAGTATGCTTGCCATACTCCTTCCTTATCTTGGATGATAACTTCTGACGCTACTCCTGGCGGTGTGGTTGCGTTGGTTGTAATGGTGCCGCACAGTTGTAGGTCGCCGTTGTTATTGATAGTGATAACGTCAGTGCCATCCTTGGATTTGATAATGAATTCTTCGCCTGATTCTGGTGTCGGGCAATTGCTGGTGATGATCGTACCGGCGATGTCCATGGTGCCGTCTTCATACACTACGGCAATGTTGTTGCCTACATTATTCTTAAGCACCCATCTGCTCCTTTCTTCTGTTACGTTTATTGCGATGTTGCCGACGGTTATAGTGAACTCGTTACTGGTTATGACATCTTCACCATCAGTGACATACACAAACAAAGTAATCTCATCTTCAAGAGAAGAAAAGAAAGACAGAATAGAACCATCAATGCTTACATTAGCATCCAAACTAGGAATATCATAAAACAATTCGTTTCCAGAAAAGAAGTACCCATCCAAATCAATACTTGTTTCTACACCAAGAGGAACAATAATATCAGAAATATTTTTTAATTGGTAAAGAGGAGAAGGAACTACAACAGACAGATCGTTTATGTAAATAAGACCATCTCCAGAAATAACAAGAGTAGCATTCGACAACCTATCAAGCACACAAGAATCCACACACTCATTCACAAAAGTAAAAGAAAATGTTTGAGGAAGGATAATGGTAAGATTTGTTTCATTCACAAGCTCTAGAGACTCGTTAGATGTATTCACAAGAGGAGAAATACTAACATTCGTTTCATTAACAGAAACATTAAAGTCAAGAACAGACTCATTCAACTCAAAAGAAACATTAGAAGAATTCGTTACATTAACAAAAGGAACAACAACAGACTCGTTAATAAGTTCAGAAATATTTGTGACATTCACAGAAACATTCGAAATATTAGTCACATTCAAAACAGGAACAACAACAGTAACATTTTCTGAAAAATTCTCAAGCACTATTGATGCATTTGAAACATTCACAAAAGAAAAATTAGTAACATTCGTTTCATTAACAAAAACATTCAACTCCATAGAAACATTCGAATCATTCGTCACATTAACAACAGGAACAACAACAGACTCATCGATAAGTTCAGAAATATTTGTAACAACAATTTTTTCATCTCCATCTTTCGTCTTGTTCTCTTTTTGTTTTGTATTATTTTTCTCTTGTTCAGTATTTAATTCAGAAGCGTCCCCAGTCACAAAACCAGTAATAAGATTTGGTTTAGGTCGTACAGCTTTATGTTCAAAAACCAATATGGATTCATTCTCAGTTTCTAAAGTAACAATAAAGGAAGTGTTAATATTTGCATTTCCAGAAATAGATAGGGCGTCAATAAGGGTTAAGTTCAAGTCAGAAAAAGGTATGCGTAATTCTTGACCATTAGCCAAGTCATAAACAATATTTACAGGGACATGTAGAGATTTGCTTGAGTCTATAATCACTGAACCAGTAATAGATGGGTCAAAGAGAGCAAGAGACGTGATAAGAAGCCCTATAACTAGCATAAACACTACAAATGTGGAATAATGAGATATTTTTCCAGCTTTACCTAACATAGTACATAAACATTACATGGCTAAAGAAAAGTGAAGCTCCATCGCTAAGACAGGTTATCTTTTCGTAGTTACACAGAGAAGGCACACCTCCCCCCACACCTAAACTACTTACCTTTCGTTTAAACCCTGTTGTTTCCCCTTAAAACATAAGAAAAATGGCAAACAGAATTTATAAACCTTTTGCTAAAAAATATTAAATTGCTTAGAATATTTAATCATTAATTCAATCAAACGCAATATCGCTTAATTCAGACAAATCAAACAAGAATTAATTCATTTTAAAGTGGTTTCCTCATCATGAGAAGATACGCTCTTAAACTGTTTTCCGGCAACCAAAGAAGTTCCAATAGTTACAAAAATTGCATAAAAAAAGAACATAATGATAAAAGACCAAAATGTTTTTGCAAATGGCAGAAAAATAGTGAATAACAAAACAGGAACAAGCACCGCGTGCAAACAAAGCACCCATGCATCTCTAAACGAAAGCGCTTTCTTAATAGTTACTTTAATAATGAGCGCGCTAATGAGTGTGATGGAATGAGAAACAATAAAAATGAGAAGACCTATTAAAAACACCATACCAGGCACGAGAATATAGGAAGGCGATGACACAGGCACGCCATGCACGAGTTTTTCACCTACTGCTAAAAAAGAATTTAATTCAAACAATCCCGCGATTAAAAGAAGAACTAATGCAATTGCCCAAACAAAAAAGTAAAGCCCTAATGTCTGCGGAAATGTCTTTTCCACAACCTGTTTATACTTCGTTGGATTAACAGAAATCGCAATATGATGTACAAATCGTTTCAGCTTCATCAAGTGAAAACTAGATTAAGAAGTATAAAAAACTTTTCAAATTTTTAGAGTTATCGCAAGCTCAAACTATAAAAACATTAGCATTTAGAGAGTAATTGCAAAAATTAAGTCTTTTTCCTCGACAATTTCCTCAATATTAAAATTTGCAAAAATCTCATCAATGAGTTTCTCAATTTGGACAATTTTAGGAGTTGACTTAAGCACCGTTAAAATAAACTTTTCTTTGCCCACGCGAAGAATTTCTTCTAAGCCCTTTCTTAGATTATCGAAATTCTGAATAGCAGTTATGCTAATCACCACATCAAAGAAACCATCATCAAAAGGTAAATGCTCAGCATCACCAACCACTACTTTTTGCTTTCCTTTGTATTGCGCAACAAGCTTTTCTGCAGGATCAATACCAACAGCACCAGCTACATCAAAATAATCAAGCGAGAAAGCAGTTCCACAACCAACATCTAAGAGAGTGTCCTCTGCTGTAATAATATCAAGTTCTTTGATTACTGCAAGTTTGGCTAATTGCTCTTCTTTATGAAGCTGATCATAGCCATCCGCAATATCATCGTAGTAAGTCATGATTGTAATTTTTTTATGAATGGAATGTCTGCTTCAGTAATATCATATTCATCCATTTCTTTAGGAGTTACCCACTTATAATCTTGAATATCTTTTTTAGAAATAGTGCCTTCTTTCCAATGGCAAATACAACCTAAAAGAATCACATGCTTATTCGCATCTTCATATACATTTGAAGATAGTTCGAAAATATCTTCTGCAGAAACAGTAATATTTATTTCTTCAAAAATTTCTCGCTCTAAACCTATTCGAGGATCTTCGCCAAAATCAACTTTTCCTCCAGGGAATTCCCATCGACCGCCATTGTGCCGACCATCTTCAGGACGTTGCGTGATAAGAAACTTTCCATCTTTTTCTATGACAGCAGCCATTACGAGTAAAGGTCTTTGATTCATTTTTTCACCATTAATTAAACGTAAAGTAAATGATGCTACCCAACACGCTAAAATTTGCTTCGCAAATTCGCTGGCTGTGCAGCTCATTTTTACTTCGTAAAAATGAGGCTACCCAGATTTGAACTGGGGATCTTCCGCAAGTCAAGCGGACGTCATACCGGGCTAGACCATAGCCTCAAATAAAATCAATTCTTACTCATTTTTACAGGGGCTTGAGCAAAGCGAAACCTCTCTCGGTGCAAAGAACGAACATTCTTGCACAAACACATTGGTGTTTTGTGCCGATGGAGGGAACCATCGGACCACAATCTCATAAGTAGTACTTGTAACTCAACTTGCATTTAAAAATATAGCGATTAACTCTTAAAATGCGCATCACTGGACAATCTCTTGCGAAGTTTAAATATGTTCAAAAAAATAAAACTTATATGAACTCAAAAATTGTTTTTGTAGATAGTAAACTCCAAGAAGAATTTTCTAATTTAAAAGATTCTAAAAAAGAAAATAAACAATTATACAATTGGATTATTACGGCATTTGAAAAAATTGAAGAGAATCCATTTTGCGGAATTCAAATTCCCAAAAAACTCATTCCTAAAGAATATCTCACAAAATATCAAATTAAAAATTTATGGAAATGTAATCTACCACAAGGATGGCGATTATTGTATACTGTTAAAAATAATAATGTCGTTATACTTTCTATAGTTATCGAATGGATGAGTCATAAGGACTACGAGAATAAATTCAATTATTAACGACTTAATCTTTCGACCAGAATAGATGTTCTTGAGACATAAAATAATCAACACCATCAGGATCCCAAATCCAAGCAATTTTTCCTTCCACATCTCTAGCGATTTTTCCTGAGTTTTCCAAATAGTCAAAAATAACGCAAAATGTTTGATACATTACTCCTTTTGGCAACATTTGCCAAAGACTTTTCTTTTTGAATTCTCCAGAATGATCACTAATAAATCGTTCAACCATAAGAATAGTATTCAATTTAGGTGAATGAATAATTACTTTTTTAGAGGATTTAGCAAGCATAAAGGTATATAAACCCATATAACTATTTAAATCTTACTATAATACCAACATCTGAGAAGTAAATCAGCATGTACGGCATATATAAAAATAACGATAAATAAGAAAAATAACTACATAAAAAGATTTAGTCTTTCTTGCGCTTCTCAATAAGAAGCTCAAGCATAGATGCAAATGCTGGTCGAGTAATTAATACACCAATTGTGACACCAGCTATAGTTGTTAGCGCAAAACCTTTCAAAAGACCAGCGCCACTCCACCAAAGCGGAAGCATAGCAACAACAGTTGTAAAGTACGCAGTCATGATAATAAAGAATGCTCGCTTAAGTTTTTTTAGCCAAGTTAATTCTTTTGTTGAATCTCTTTGAGAAAGTGTTTCGTCAATAATAACTATTTGATCGTCAACCCCAGTACCAACAGCGATAATAATACCTGCAATAGCTGCAAGATCAAGCCGCCAACCAATAAGACCGGCAAAGCCAAGAAGAATAATAACTTCTGAAAACATTGCAATAATTGCAGGAACTGCAATCATGAACTTTTTGTAACGAATAATAATAATGACAACAACAGCCAGAATTGCTAAACCACCTACAAGCATTGCGTTCTTAATAAATTCTTCACCTAAAACAGGACTAATAGCATCTGATTGAATAATTTCAAGTTTTACAGGAAGACTTCCTGTTATAAGAACAGTTTGTAGTTGTTTCATATTTGCAAGCGCATCAAGTGCAGCTGCTTGTTCGCTAATACCTGAGCCACTACCAGAAATACTAATTTCAGTAACTACATTTCCTTTAAGATCTGCACCAATACGAAGTTCATCAACTTGTTCATCATCAAGAAATAATGTAATGTTTTCAGTTAAGTAACCACTATCACCAACATTGCCTGTATAAACAACATCAAGGTTTTCTGTTGAAGCAGCCATAGCTTTTGCAGCATCAGTGGATAAAGAAATTGAAAATCTAAACGCGCATGTAAAAGTTCCATCAGTTACTTGCCCACAACTACGTTGAGGGTCAATACCTGCAAAACACGTTGAAGAAGATGAACGACAAACATTCTTGATGTCATCTCCGCCTCTAAAGACGGTTGCATTTGCAACTTTTGCTTCGAACTTTCCTTGCTTTGAAAGTAAGTCTCGAATTTCATCTTGACTAACACCTGCAATTTCTACAAGAACATATACCTCGCCAGTAAAATCTTTAACACTTCGAACAACAACATCACTCACACCAAAAACATTTAATCGTTGTCCAATATTTTCAATAATAATATCTAAGTCACTACCAGTTACTTCTTCTTGAGGAGCGAGAAGAACTCTCGTTCCACCTTCAAGGTCAAGTCCTTTACGAATATTATTTGATGGAGCAGCATAAACTTTTAGACCAATATCTTCTGTTCCTATAATATTAGTAATAGTTTTGTTTTGCTCAACAAAGGAGGTTACATTAGTTGTTGTATTTGTTTCATTATCATAAACAGATTCGTTTATTTCAACAAATTCTGTTTCATTTAATATAATAACTTCAAGCAAAGGTTTTGTTGTTAAGCGATACGTGTCTTTGTTTGTTTTTAGTAAAAGTGTTCTATTCGGTTCTAGCGTCGCTAGAAAATCATAATACGTATCTTCATCAGGAATAGGTTTATTATTAATAGAATATAATACTTCACGACTGGTTGGCGTGCTAGATGCTTTCGGACTTTCCATATTAGCAAGCGATGCCGCACTATCTTTAGCGACTGTTCGAATAGCAACACCATCAGTATTCATAATAGGATGAATAGCAACTAAGGATAATAAAAGGAAAACTATTAAGATAACTACACGAGTATTCGTTAAGAGTTTTCTTGCCGTACTCATTTAGATTTGCCCTCCTTTTTCTCCGTGTACCATCTAAGGATGCCAGCGTTTTGAATCCATGTGTTAATCATGTCAATCCAAAGGCCAATAAAAAGAATAGTCATAATTTGAGAGATAGTTGCTGATTGTGAAACAATCATGCCAACAGTTACTGCTGCAAGAGTTGTCACGTTCATCGTCAAACCAGTTTTCATAGCAGAAATAACTCTACTATATACAGTTCCTGTTTTGTTCTTTAGAACTTTTGTAGAAAGCAATACGTCAGTATCTACACTATACCCAATAAGCATAAGGAATGCTGCAATACCTGCAGTGCTTAATTTAATTCCAAGAAGATTAACAATTGCTAATGTGATTACAATATCTGAGAACGCAGCTAAGATTACTGCAAAACTTGGAATAGGATCTCTGAACTGAATGAAAATAACAACACCCATTAAAATGAAAGCGGCTATAAGTGCCCAAGCAATTTGTCTGAAAAAAGATGTACCAATTGATGCTCCTTTAATACCGATGTTTGCGCCAATTTCTTCATTTGTCAAACCAGGAATAATTTCAGTGAGTGCAAGTCTAAATTCATCAATTGCATCATCACCAGTAATATCTGCACTAATTTCAAAACCAGTCAGTTGTGTTAATTGACGAAGCGTACGAATATCAAACACTGCATCTGGAAAACGCTCTTGTAAAGACAACTCAAGGCCATCTGCAGAAAAACCATCAAGCATTGCTAAGTCTTGCGTTACAATAATATTAGTTCCACCTTTAAGTGTGATATCCCCATTAATGATGCTGCCTGTTTGAGCAAAGTTTATACCCAGAACAACAAGCGCGATTACTAATAGAGCAAATGGAATAATAAGAAGCTGTTTGTAATATTTCTCATAAAAATTTCTTTTGCCGACTTTTCCAACGACTTCAGGAGTTATTTGTTTAGCTTCTGCGCCAAGTTTAGAATCCTTCTGCTTAGAACCAAAACGAGCTTCTAAGCGCTTTTTCTTATGAGATTTAGCCATTATTAGTTGTGAAAGAACGAGAAACCACTTATAAAGCTTATGGTTGGACCTTTTTAAATAGACTTTTCAGAACGCTCATTTTCCATAAAACAAGCACCACATTTCTGCATTTTTTTAGAGCCATGAGTATAACACATACGAGTATCTCCTCGGTTATTACCAATGAGGTTCAAGAAATCTTGATGAATAAAATTTGCCGCCAAATAACCATTACCAGTCAAATGATAACGAGGAATGGTAAAGAAATTTAACTGACCATGTTGTTCTTTTAGATCATCCCAGTTTGCTCCAGCAATAATTGGTGCATCTCTTTTTTTTGTGATTCGTGCATCAAGAAATTGTAATCCTGTAAGAACATCTTTATGCTGTTCATAAAAATCCACAGCGAGTTTTGCTTCATCCTGCAAATAATCCATACTTCGGGTAACGTCAGTCATAATATAAGGAACAGCACGAACACCGTTCTCTGCATATTGTAGTAATCCTTCCAAGCGCGCTTTTGTTGTGGAACCAAGCCGTACAACATTTTTTTCTAATGCCTCATAACCAATACTTGCCAATAATGTTACATTAGCATCAATCAACAATTTTGCAAGTTTTGTATCATACTCAAGAACCTTTGTTGGAAATGCAACAGCAATTCTCTTTTCTTTTCTTGCATGAGCAATTTCTTCCAGAACTAAAGGAAGTGTATCAATAAAACCATCCCAAGATTTCATAACTGCAGGAATCATATTTTCAACTCGTTGACCGCTACGAATATAATGAGGGCCTTCACCAACTAATTTAGTTCCGAGTTCTTTTCGAAGATTTTTTCTAGAAATATCTTTCACTCCTTCAGTTGCAGGTTTTCCATTTTGATATTCAGCATAACAATAAGTACAACGACCTTTCCTATCATACGTTCCATCTGGAAGCATGGTTGCAAAACAATTTTGCAATAAATCAAAACCCCAATCGAGCCAACAAAAAATATGATACCCTCCTTTACCTTTGATAAGTATTTCATTTACAGAAATGGGTTTAAACTTGGGTGATGGAACAATAGCATCAACAAACTTAAAATTCTCTGCAATATCTAATTTGTTTATTGCAGGAATATCATTACAAAATTTTGAAACATCAAAACGAAACATATCCTTGACTTTTGAAATTTCGTGTCCAGATAAATTATTTTCAACAATAAAATTAAGATTGTAGTCTTTATCTTTTTGAGGACTTTGAAAAGGTACAGGAAGAATTTCTAAAGCAACACCGCTTTTTTTAGCAAGAAGAGCTAACTCTGGTTTTTCAATTTTCACTTTAAATGAAGTGATGGTTCCATATTTTGCACCCTTCCCCTTGTATGAACCTGTAGCAAAAGGTCTTGGTTGCAGAAGATAAGGTTGTAAATGTGAAGGCGCAACACCCAAGGCAGCACCTTTACTATATGTTGAGAGAGCAAGATACTCATCCAGATCGAAGAACTTCCAGGTCTTAACAGAACTACCCCCATAAGATCCTTTCTTCTTTTTTGGAGTTTCTGTTTGTGCTTCCTGTTTCTTAGCCATATATAATAGAGCAAAATGAGGTCTGATTTATGAAGATTGCTCCTTAGAGCGCATAACCTTTAAAAAGGTCTTGTCCTTTTCTCCCTAGTATTATGAGCAGAATTGCAATTGTTAATAAGAAAAAATGTCATCCTGAAGAATGTGGTGAATTATGCATCAAAAAATGCCCTATTAATAAGGGCGGCGATGAATGCATAAAAATCACTGAAGGGAAAGCTTGGATAGACGAAGTCCTGTGCGTTGGATGCGGTATCTGTCCAAAAGTTTGTCCTTACAAAGCTCTAGATATAATTAATCTACCAGAGGAGCTAGATAACAAAGCAATTCATCGATATGGAGAAAATCAATTCGCACTCTATAACCTGCCCGTTCCTGTATTTGGAAAAGTAGTCGGTCTACTTGGTCAAAACGGAATTGGTAAATCCACCGCTATGAAAATTCTAGCTGGCGTTCTGAAACCAAACTTTGAAAACTATGAAAAAGAAAGCACGTATCGTGATTTAATTGATTATTTTAAAGGAACAGAAGCGCAAGCTTATTTTGAAAAGCTAGCAAAGAATGAAATTACTATTTCCTATAAACCACAACAAGTTGAAATGATTCCAAAAAACTTTGATGGAAAAGTCGAAGACTTACTTAGAAAAGTTGATGAGAAAAATGAATTCGATAAAATTACAGAACTTCTGGAACTTACTCCAATTTTAGGTAGAGATATTAAACAAATTTCTGGCGGAGAATTACAACGAGTAACAATTGCCGCATGCGTTCTGAAAAAAGCAAACGTATATTTCTTTGACGAACCAACATCTTATTTAGATATCAAACAAAGACTTAAAGTTGCAAAGTTTATTCGAGAGCTTGCTGATGAAAACACTGCAGTCATCGTTATAGAGCACGACTTAATTATTCTTGATTACCTAACAGACTTTATACATTTAGTTTACGGTAAAGAATCTGCATATGGTATTGTGAGTAGTCTCAAAGCAACTAAAAATGGTATTAATACATATCTTTCGGGATTTCTTCGCGAAGAAAACGTGCGCTTTCGAGATCAAGAAATAATGTTTGAAACACATCCTGATGACAGCGTTACATCCTTACATAAATTAGTTGATTGGGAAGCATTCGAGCAGAAGCTTGGCAGTTTTACATTTGGCGCAAGCAAGGGAACGGTGTATAGAAATGATGTTATTGGCATCTTAGGCGAGAACGGTATTGGTAAAACAAGTTTGGTCAAAGCACTCGTTGCTGCAAGTAAAAAAGAAAACGACATCAAACTCAACATTGCAGAAACAATTCCAAAATTAAAAATTGCCTACAAACCACAATACATAGAAAGTAGCGATGAAATTGTTCGACTTTATTTAGCAGAAGCACTCAAATATGAATTACAATTAATCAAACCACTCTATATTGAACCACTTCTTGACCTGCAACTTAACGAGCTATCAGGTGGAGAACTGCAACGAGTAACAATAGCAAAAACACTTGCAGAAGATGCACATCTTTATTTTCTTGATGAGCCAAGCGCATATCTTGATGTAGAACAACGACTTGCATTATCAAAAGTTATTAGCACGATGATGGATGTTAAGCGAGCAAGCGCGCTTGTTGTAGATCACGACTTACTCTTTATCGATTATATCTCTAAACGATTACTTGTCTTTGAAGGAGAGCCCGCAATTAAAGGGTTGGCAAGAGGACCGTTTAGTATGACAGAAGGAATGAATAATTTTCTTAATGATTTAGATATAACTTTTCGACGAGATGAAATAAACAATCGACCACGCGTCAACAAACAAGAAAGTCAAAAAGACAAAGAACAAAAGACAAGTGGAAAGTTATACTACGGCTAGAACTTATTCTACAAACTCAAAGCGAGGAAATGTTTTTCCATCACGAGTGATTATTTCAAAGAACATCTCTTTAGGACGAACCCACACTTGTCCAGCAGGAAATTCGCTTGTTGCTTCTAGATGTTTGTAAATCACATAGTCTTCTAATGTTTCACTGTGCTTAGCAACAGAAATAAGTTCAACCTCAAATCCTTTGAAATTTTTATATTTACCTAATTTAATTTCTGCCATGAAAGAATTCTAAGAAGTAATAATATAAAAAAGTAATGAAAAAAATAAAAAAGTGCTCCGTAAGGAG
>CAZSZY010000021.1:0-12341 GCA_964611285.1 uncultured Methanosarcinales archaeon | reverse complement strand
TGCAAAAACACTTGGTGAGAAGAAAGGACACAAGATTTGGGTAAAACTAGCATTAATCCTTGTAATAATTATTCTTATTTTATTGTTTGTACCAATTATTCGAGCAATTATTGGCGGATAAGTTTAGAACCAACTACGAATTCTTTTTTTACTCACAAAACGAGTTAGTTTTTTTTCTATATCGGGTACAGAGAATTTTTTTTCATCATTGCGAAATGCTGTGGTATGATAACTAGAGCGACCATTCTTTGTTGTGAAAGAATGTTTCTTATGAAGAAGTTCGTGATAGATAACAAACTTGAGCAAGTCTTCATCTTTTTTGAGAATAGTGCTAATCGTAACAGTGTCTGTAGAGTAATTGTAATGACCAAGTGTTGATGTTGAGTCTTGTCCAAAGACAAGATTAGGTTCTTCTAAAAGCCCATTAAAATATTCATTATTAAGTTTTTGATAAAGAGAAATAAGGTAAGGATCGCTTTCCTTTCGCTCTGCATAGCGCGTCATGTTCTTAATGAAACTATGATATATATCTTGCTCGAGCGTTTCAATTTTTGTTTTATACACTTTATTCATGAGATATTGTAGTATTCCTATTTTAATCTCATCACCTGTTTCAATGAACTTTTTCGAAAGCGAAAATTCGAGTTGCTCAATTGCGCGATATTCTTTTAAAATATGAACGTTTCCATTATAGTCTCCAAACTTTCCTGAGTATTTTACAACTAATCTCGGTATTTGCCGATTAGGAAATATGTTTAAGAAAGCCCTATGTGCTAATTCATCGTTCACGATAAAGAAAAAGAAATTTCTCCTTAAATACTTTCTGGAAGCGAAGGCAATCTTTTTATAGTCGTACTTAAACCAAATAAATATGGTTTTAGTAAGAGATCCATTATATGGTGTTATTGAAGTAGAAGACGAGTTCTTAGATATTTTAGATAATCCTTATTTTCAGCGTTTACGTCATATTAAACAAGACGCACTTCTCTTTTATGTGTATCCTTCTGCAAAGCATGATCGGTTCAGTCATAGCTTGGGAACGTATCATTTGATGAGACAAGTTGTCGAGCATAGCATGAAAGATATTAGTCCTGAAGATGCATTTGCATTAAAAGCTGCAGCTTTGCTTCATGATATTGGTCATGGTCCGTACTCACATATGTGGGAGCATTTAGTTGATGGATTTGATCATGAAGTAATGTCAGTGAAGATTATCACTGAAGAATTTGATTTACCAAAAGTTGCAGCTATTGTTGAAAAAAAACATCCACTCTATCCACTTCTTTCTTCAGTTATTGATGTTGATAAATTAGATTACATGGCGCGCGATTCTTATTTTTGCGGCGTTGGGTATGGTTATACTGACGTGGAGCGTATTGTTCGTTATCTTAGTGTGCAAGATGGTAAGCTTTGCGTTTCTCCAAAAATATTTACCTCTGTTGAGCATGTGATTATGAGTAGGATTAATCTCTATAAATCAACTTATTTTCATCATTCCGTTATTATTAAAGATGTATTAATGAAAAATATTTTTAAGCGAGCAAAAAAACTATTTTTGGATGGGGAGGGGATTTATGTCGATGAACTTTTTGCACATTTCTTAAAAGGTAAAGGAACTGTTGATGAATTTTTATTGTTAGATGATAGTGTTATTGAGTTTCACATGAATAAGTGGCGCTCTGAAAAAGATGAGATTCTCGCTGACCTTGTTGCTCGCTTCTTTTCTCGAAAAGGGTTTGGTTCATTAAATGTGTTGTTTGATGATGTGGATGTTAAAGCAATTAAAGCAGATGTTGCAAAGGTATATGATACTGATTATTATTTTGCAGATTTTAATATTAACAAGGGCGTGTATGAAAATGAAGCGTATGTTGTAAAATCAGACGGAACACTTACGCCCTTGTCAGAACTTTCAGAACACATTGCAGGAATAATTAAAACTCCTATTACTAAACGTTTTATTATTGCTCCTAAAGAATTCTTAAAGTAATGTACTTACTTTTACTCTGCAGGGTATCTGAGTATTGCGCCGACTTTACTCATGTCTTTGAGTTGTGCGCCTTCTCGTGTTTCCACACTAATTATTTTGACTATTGTACTTATTGATTTTGATGATGCTTTTTTTGGTTGATTTTTTATTTTTTAGGTTGTTTCAGAGATAGTTTTATAAACTATGGTTTTCATTATGTTATTTATTCACTATATGTGAGGTGTAATGATTTATGAAAGATGAAAATAATAACCACTTTGCTTTGATTGCTCTTGTTGCAATTGTTGCTGTTGTTGGCATGGTTGGTTTGTTTATGAATGTGAATAGTACTTCTGGAAGTACTATTGTGGTCCCTGCACAGGATTCTGCAGATAATGTGGCTGGATATGCTATGCGTAGTAATACTTGTGGTGATGGCCAAGCTGCTTGTCCATCAGGATATGTTTGTGTGTATACATCAGCGTCTCAAGGTTTCTGTCAGAAAGAGCTATCTTCCGTTCGGTAGATAAGAAGTAGACTCGATTAAGAGTAGATAATTTTAATTTTTTTTAATTTTTTTTAATTATTTCTAAGAATTTCTAATTTGAAAATAATATTTATTGTTTTTTTTCTTCTAAAAAAGAATTGTTACTTGGATATATTATTATATATTTTAGGTTTGTCTTACTCTGCAGGGTATCTGAGTATTGCGCCGACTTTACTCATGTCTTTGAGTTGTGCGCCTTCTCGTGTTTCCACACTAATAACTTCAACAACTGTTCCCATTGGTTCTGCTGCTTTGTCTAGTTCATCAATTAAATTTTCATCAAGTGCTTCTGAGACAAGTATTGTTTCAACAGCTCCTGTGGATGTAAGTCTCATAACATCATCATAACCATATGCTATTTTGCCTGGGTCTATGTTAAGTTTCTCAAAAAAAGTTCTCACTAAAATTTTCTCATGTATTACTTCTTCTTCAGAGAGAATATCTTCGCTTTTCTCCAGAAGTTCTTGTATTCCAAAGTCTCCAGTGTAGGATAAATCTTTGATACCAATTATTTTTCGTTTGAGTTGGTCTGTAATGTAGCCACCTTCTACAAATTCGTGTTTGGTATGTCCTGGTCCTCCAACTATTATTCCTTGGAGTGCTGTTTGGTTTTCTAAAAATTCTTCGAGCATGTGTTGTGCTATTCGTTTGTAGAAGTCTATTGCTGCACCTTCTCGTAGTCGTTCGAATCGTTGTGCGGATTGTCCTCCGGTTTTGTGTTTTCCGGGAACGCTACTCGTTAAGTTTTTTAGTGGGATAATTGTTTTTCCTTTCAGAAGTGCTATGGTTCCTTCTCGTTTGTCCATTGCAACCAGACCGAACATAATCTTGTCGTCCAGCATTTCTTTGAGTGGTTCAACAACGAATTCTTTATCACAACGATAAAGATTTTGATTCATTGGTAATGGTGGTTCAACACTCCATACTTTGTAGTCTTGTCGTCCTTCTTGTTCTGCTGCATTTCCACTGAATGCGATGAGGCCGTTTGGTGGAGTGTTTTTGAATGTTTTGAGGTGTTGCACCATTTTCTCCAGTGATGCGATAACATTGTCTCGCGTACTTTTGCTTTTGATATTGGTTGCTGTTCCTTGTTCTTGTTGAATTTGCTGAATTTTTTGATTAATATCATATCCTGATGGGATATAGACGCTTATGAGTTCTGTGTGCCTTCCCCTAACTGCTTCAACCTCTTTTACAAAGTGTTTGAGGTGGAGTTTTTCTTTAGCGCTGATACGCATCATCTTGTCAGGTTTATCTTCACTCATAGTGTTCACAGAATAATGTTTATTTTATAAAGCTTTAGTCCCTCATTTCTGCCTTGAAGAGTTCTTAAAAGACATGTATTTTGACTTTTTTGTCAAAATCCTCGCATGTCTTGGTTAGTTGTTTTTAGCAGAGCTAAAAAAGTTCTTCGCAGCAACCTAATTATGGTATGTTACTTATCATCTTTTTTAAGGTCTAAGATGCTTCGCTTGTCGTGACTTATGATTTCGCCGCTTTTAGCGTCTATACGCGTAATTATCATAGAAAATGTCTTTGTTATAATAGTGATATTATATACTGCTTGCCCACCTATACTTTGTACAATTAAAATCGTGCTTGATCCTTGTTCTTGAGCGTATTCTTCAGCAAGAAGTTTTTTTATGATATCAAGAGCTTGACTGGTAGGAATAATAGGTACACTGAGCATATCAATGATGCCTCCTTCTTTGAACGCTTCTTCAACATCTTTAAGTTTGATAGGATTTGTTTCAAATACTGCTATGTCGTCATTTTTTTCGGAGTAAAATCCTACTTGCCAAGGCGTGCTAGGATTAAATTTTTCGTCGAGTTGTAAAAATCCATGGGCTAAATAATAGTCTTTGTTTTCTTTTGAAAATTTCTTGTACTCGTCATGAGCAATAATTTCATCGTAAATATCATTGAATTCTTGCATAAGAAACAGGGAGCTTTCGTTGTTTAAAAATATTCGTATATTCATTTTGGTAAAAATTTATAAACTTGACTTTCTAGCTTTATTCTACCATGAAAAAAATTGTGATGATTATTGCTCAGAACGGCTTTCGTGATGAAGAATTGCTTGATCCTAAAGCTTTTTTCGAAAAGGAAAAGTTCGAAGTTATTATAGCCGCTCCACAAAAAGGTTTGTGTAAGGGTATGCTTGGTACTGTTGTGCAAGCAACTCACTCGTTAAGTGAAGTAACGCTTAATAAAGTGCAAGCTGTTGTTGTTGTTGGCGGTGCTAAATCCCCAACGTTAATGGAAGAGCCGTTGGTTGGTGATATTCTTTTGCAGGCTAAAGAAAACAAATTAGTTGTTGGCGCTATTTGTTTGGCTCCTATGGTAGTTGCAAGTTTTGGCATCATCAATGGTATGCACACTGCAATGTATAAAACAGAAGATGCGATGGCAATGCTCAAAAAACATGGTGTTGGTTTCTTAGATGAGTCCGTGGTCGTTGATGATTGGTATGTTTCTGGAAATGGTCCTAGCGTGGCAACTAAATTTGCAGAAAATGTTGTAGAAACAATAAAGAATTAATTTATTTTTTTACTCGCTGTTTACCCTGCTTTTTCAGGGTGAAGCGTGCCAGAAATTTATTTAATTTCTGTGCACTTTTACTTTCTTTTTCGCTTTTCGTTGCGTGTGTAAATCTTCTAAGTCAACAATCGTACCTAGTGGGCCAGGATTATGAAGTAATGTTTTTTCTATGTAGTCAAATTTGCCTTCGCTTTCGTGGATGTGTCCTGCAAACACCATGAGTGGTTGGATTTCTTCAATGAATTTTCGAAAACTATGGGTGCCTGAATGATGATTACCGAACGGAATATCTAATTTTGTATTGTGTGGTGGTGCGTGAAGGATAAGTATTGTTTTATGGGGGTCTCTAATTTTTTTCTTTACTTGCTCTGCAAACGCTTCAAATTCTTCATCAATAAAATCAAATCCACCTCCTCCATAAGTAATAATGTCAAAGTCTCCTACTTGAATAACTTCTTTATGAGAAAATTCTATATTATCTAATGTTTGCGCAATATTTTTTACTGTTGGTTCGTGTTCATGATTGCCGTGCATAAGAATTACTTTTTTTGGAAATAGTGAGAGTAAAGCCATAATTTCTTCTGTGTCTTGTCCAAACCAAGTAAAATCGCCGAGCATGACAACTACATCTGCATCTTTCACTTTCTCATGAACGATAAGAAAGCTTTCTATGTCTCCGTGGTTATCCCCAAATACGAGTAGTTTCATTTTTCTTGTAAGAGTTTGTTTTCCTTTTTAATAACTTACCTTGTTAATTTCATGGATGAGGTATGCACATTGACTAATTTTGTGCAGGATGATGGTATGTTCTTCTTTCTTAAGCTTTTCTTCCATTTCTGTTCGTATTTTTTTTATTGTATCTGCAAGAGCATGTGCTTTTGTGCTTTCCTGTTGATAAAATACTGGCATTATTTTTTCAAAGAGTTCTAATGCTTGTTGGAGGAAACATTGTGCTTGTCCTGTTTCTTTTTTTGAAAATGTTTCAATTGGTGCGCAAGAGATCTCTTCAAGCATATCGCCAAGTTCTTCAATATATACTATTGCTTGCCAATAGCGAAGGAGCGTAAGTGCGCTTTCTTGTTTTTGTTGTTGTTTGTATAATCTTTCTTTGATAACTCGTCGAAGTAATCTAGTAATTTTGTCAATGCTTTTTTCTCGCTCAGTTATGTCTTCTCTGAATTGTTTGAGTTCTTGAGGTTTATTGAGTTGTTCTACCAAGTCTTTCATAATAGATTTAATACCATTATCCATTCTTCTGATAAATGAAACGATGTCTATTGTTGTTGTGTCTATGTATGTCTTGCACACGATGCGGTTTTTGGTGTGTTCAATAATTTCAAGTGCAGTGAATAATTTAACGAGGTCACTAATCATTTTTGCTTTTTTTGAGACATAGTTACTTGAAAAGATAATGGTTGTGGCGTTGTTTTCATACGAGCTAATGAGTTTTCTTGAAATGGTTGCGTTAGTGTCTTTTTCTTTGACATCTATTGTTTCTACTTGGTCTTCTTGTTTGGATTCTTTTTGGGTACTCAGAATTATTTGGTTGCCAACTTCTTCTAAGAATAATGTATCTCCTTTCTCTACTTTATTTCGTTTGAGCCATTTTGCAGGCATACTCACCACGTATGCGTTATGACCAAATTTAATGATTTTTCGATAATCCATTGTTTTCAACAATAAGTAAAACTATATAGTTTATATTCTTTATGGGGAAAACATATATATTTCGCTTTTGTCCATCTTTTATTGATTACGGGGGTGGTCTAGATGGACGCTGATTGGATAGAACAGCTTGAAGAGTTCGCTAAACAAAACGATAACGTCGAAAATGATATCTATTCGCATGACTTTGTTGAAATGCTACTTGAAGACGACGAGCTAAGCTTTGAAGAAGCTGCTTTTATGATGGGATACGTTGGAATTTCTTAAATAAATGTAGTTAGCAAGAGGAAGCTAAGAAGCTCTCTCGCTTAATATCTTTTGAGATAAATTGGGTGTTGTAGTCTTGGATAGAGAATTTTTCTTGGAGTATTTCAATAAATTCTTCAACGTCTGCAACATGCTCAAACACTGCTTCAACAAAGAAATCAAAGTCATTAGCTATTTTATAGAGGCAATTAACTTGCTCGTGTAGTTCTAGGTATGATTGTAGTCGTGCCTTCTGTTCTGGTGTTGTTTTAATTTGAAAATGAACTTTGGTATGGAATCCTAATTTTGTAAAATCCAAAATTGTTGCAAATCGGTGGATAATATTTTTTTCTTGACTTTTGAGTCGTTCGTGCAAGGTGGAAATAGGTATTCTTGTTTTCTTACTAATTTGGGTTAATGTTTGTCGTGCGTTTGTTCGAAGTGCTGTAAGTAAAATGTAATCTTTCTTAGTTATATTCATTATTTCCATGTGTTGACACCTCCATGTTTTCACAATACATGCTGAGGTGTCAGGGGATATAACTTTCATCCTTAAGGTGTATAAGGCAAGTATAAGGTAGAAACTTCTATTTGCAGGAATAACTTTATAAATAACGTTTTGGTTCTTGAGTTCAACGCACCGGTAGTCTAATGGCTAGGATAGCGGCCTTCCAAAACAGTTAAGTCACAAGCTTTCTGTTGATGAGAGCCGTTGATCCGGGTTCGAATCCCGGCCGGTGTACCATTTTTCTCAAGCACAAGGCAGTTCCAAACCTAGCGAGACTATCGGCTGGTGAACTATCTCCTCATTTTTCTTCGCAAAAGATTAATAAAGCCCCTCCGGCATCACTTCTTTATAATGAAGAAGCGCTACGTGTTTACTATTGTAGCTCACTCAGACGATCAAGTGTTTGGGCCTGGGGGGACGGTTATCAAGTATGCTAAGGAAGGCATTAACATAGTGACTATTATTTTTTCTTATGGTGAAATGTCTAACCCTCATATGAAAAAAGATGTAGTAAGAAAAGTTCGTGTCGAGGAATCTGAGTTGGTTGATAAAAGATTTTTAGATAATGCAGAAACTATTTTTCTTGGGCTAAGTGAAGGAAAATTCAAAGAAGAATTTGAGACGAAAAAGATCAAGAAGCAATTACAAGATTTATTACTCAAATACAAACCAGAGAAAATTTTTACTCATGCAGAAGATGATCCTCATCCTGATCACATTGCGTTAAATCATTTACTTCTTGCAACTTATGATGAATTGCATAAGAAAACGAATTTCACCACTGCAATTTATACGTTTGCTGTTTGGCGTTTTCTTAAATTAAAAAAACGAAATTCACCGACTTTGGTTGTTGATATTTCCAAAACATTTCATGCTAAGTTGCGAGCGTTAGAATTGTATAAGAGTCAAAAACTAGCTTTACTCTTTTTAAAATGGAGTGTGTATTTGAAAGCTTTTTTAAGAGGTCTTGCTAATCATGTATCATTTGCGGAGGAATTTGAAAAGGTACGATGAATAAACTACGTTTACTTATTGCAACAGATAGTTTTCTTCCTCGAAGAGATGGTGTTACTCGTTTTCTTGAAGAAGTCATTCCTAGACTTCAACCAACATTTGAAATAAGTATTGTCGGCCCTGTCTTTCGTGATGGTGAAGTATCTCTTCCAGAAGATGTTTCTTATGAGCACATTCCTATTTCCAAGCGCATGGCTGGTGATTTTCCTCTTCCAAAGTTTCGTTTTTGGAAAGTAATGCGAGCTGTTAAGAAAGCAGATATTATTTTTTCACAATCCTTAGGTCCTATTGGTGGTACGGCTTTATTTTTTGGACAACGATTCAGAAAAAAGACGGTAAGTTTTATTCACTCTGTTGATTGGGAATTATGGAGCAGAACATCTAATCACCGATTGATAAAAAAATATGCTTATCCTTTTGGAAAATGGCTGACAAGAAGATTGTATGGTCGAGCATCACATTTAATTCTTCCTTCAGAGCGTATTTCTGACTTATTGTCTTGGGCAAAAATTAACACACCAAAAACAATTATTCATCTCGGTGTTGATACGAATAAGTTCACACCTACTGTTGAGAAAAAAGTTGAGCGAAGAGAATCCTTGGGGTTATCCGAATTAGATTTAGTTATTGGTTATCACGGAAGAATTTCTCGAGAAAAAGATCTGCGTACTTTAGTACGTGCGTTTGTCAAACTTCGAAAACGCTATACTTTCCTTAAGCTACTGATTATTGGTAGCGGTGTGAAACAATTAGAAAAACAACTTATCAAACAACCTGGTGTTGTTCATGTTCCTGCAGTTTCTGACGTAGAACAATACTTGCCTTTAATGGATATTTATTGTTTGCCTTCTTTAACAGAGACCACTTCTCTTTCTACACTTGAAGCAATGAGTACTGGTCTTCCTGTTGTAACAACTCCTGTTGGTTTTATTCGTGACTATGTAGTTCATGAAGTAAATGGGTTATTTTTTGCGCCTGGAGACTCATTCTCTCTTGCAACTCAACTAGAACATCTCATTAATGATAAAAACTTAAGAAAAAAATTAGGTGATAATGCTCGTCATACTGTAGTACATCGTTTTGATTGGGATGCTACTTCTCTTCGTTTGGTTTCTTTCTTTAAAGAACTTGCAAGCATAAAGCAAGATGCTCTTGATGTAAAGAATAAAAAAGAAGAACAAGATGAAAAAGAAGAAAAAGATGCTCGGGAAAAAGAAGAAGCCGATCAATCTATTCCTTCTGTTGATGAGGTAAAATCAAAATGAAACGAAAACTTATACGTCTGGCTGAAAAAACTCTTGTGCTTAGTATTCCTGCGACGTGGGCTAAAGAGCAGGGTTTGGATAAAGGAGATGAAGTTGATGTTGAAATTGATGACACTAAAATAATTATCACTCCACCTCAACAAACATCTTCTTCTAAAGCAATTAATATTGATATTAAAAACATGAGCGAGCGCGTACTTCGCTGGCAAATTTCTTCCTTGCACAAACAAGGATACGATGAAATTGTTGTCACCTCATTTACTGATGAGCAATATGCTGTCATCGAAGACCTTGTAAAAAATTTATTTATTGGCTTTATTGTTAAAGATAAATCAAACTTAAGAATAGTCATTGGTCAAGTTGCTGTTGTTGATGCAAGCGAATTTGACGCAACGCTTCGTAGAGCATTCAGACAATTAAATACTATGTTTGAAGAAACACAAGAAAGTTTTGCAAAACAAGACGTTACGTTATTACATAAACAATTAGAGAATGAGCATTTAAACAATAAACTTACTAACTTTTGTGAGCGTTTGCTTAATAAATCTTTAATCCAGAAAAATAAAGGTCATTTCTGGTATGTCATTGCTTGGAACTTAGAAAAAATCGCTGATAACTTCAAATATTTGGCTGGGCAGATTACCTCAATTCCTGCTTCGTCAAAAGAAATAGATGTTTTACTTACAAAACTAACTGCTTTTGCTAAAGAGTATTATGAAGTATTTTATGATTTTGATTTTGCAAAGTTAACCCAGCTAAGCAAAGATAAGAAAGAATTAGAAAAGGATTGTTTGACATTACTTTCTTCAACGAATTCTTTCGAACGATTAGTTGGTCATTTTATGCACATGGTTGTTTTGCAACTTGCAGATTTTTCAGCGTCCTTGATTGCGTTGCGCTTTGTTGGTGTTGATGAGTAGGTGACATGTTGTGGAATTTAATCCAGATGGTTCTTTAAAAGTGCCAAAAAAAATATCTCGTGATCACATCACTCTTTTTCATGTTATTACCGAGCTTCCTTTTCCCGTTGGGAAAAAACTTCTTATTAAAGTGCTTCGCGGAGAAGTTGATGAGCGAATAAAAAAACTGAAACTAGATAAGTTAGTCCATCATGGCTCGCTTGGTGGTTATGAAGAAAATGAACTCTCTATGTTTATTGAGTTACTTATTCATAAAGGTTTGCTCATGGTTGAGGTGCAAAAGGGAAAGTTTCAAGTTATTATGTTAACCCCTCTTGGTCATCAAGAATTATCTGAGCAAAAACTTTCTCTTAAGGTTGATGATATTGTGCCCAGCAAAGTTTCGCCGGCCTTAGCTTTACCTGATAATTATGTGATCGCGCCAATTACTGATGATGATCGCGCTATTTTTGAAGAACTTAAATTTTTTCTTAAAGATTTTACTGATGAGCAAAAAAAGGCAATTATTTGTTTGGATGAAAGGCAAGCATGTGTGGCTGGAGCTGGTAGTGGTAAGACAAGCGTGCTTACAAACAAAATAGTTTTTCTGGTGAAGTATGCTGGAATAAATCCTAAAGATATTTTGGCCGTGACGTTTACGCGAAAAGCACGAAAGGAAATGACTCAGCGCCTCGATGCACTTCTTCCAGATATTTCTATTCGTGTCGAGACCTTTAACTCCTTTGCAGAAAAAGAATTGCAAAAACACGGAAGAACTTTGTATGGGAAAAACAAAGTCATGGCTGACAACAAAGTGTTTCTTGCAATTGTTGTAAATAAGTTAAGCGAGTTAGGTTTTAGTGTAGATTCATTTATTGAGCATTATTTTCTGCCTAAAGAAAGAAGAAATAAAGATTCTCGACAATTGTTCTTTTCTTTTCTTTATGATTTTCGAACAATTATTGATGCGTATATTACAAATGGTAGAGATAGTGATTATTTTGAGTCTCGGTTAAAGGGTGCGACACTTTCCGAGCGAGCAACTGCTGAGCATGTCATCAAGTTGACCACATTAGTAGTTGATGAACTTGAAGACCAAGGTCTTCGAACTTATGCAGATCAAATGGTTGATATTAATGAGCTTTACACGCAAAAAGAAGAACTCAAACCATTTTTTTCATGGGTGCTTGTTGATGAGTATCAAGATGTTAATCAAAAACAAATAGAGTTTTTAGACAAACTTGCGCCTTCTCATTTATTTGTTGTTGGCGATCCCCGACAAAGCATTTATGCGTGGCGAGGAGCAAATCCTGACACTATGTACGAGTTCATTAAACAAGGTCCGACAACAATTATAGAGCTTACTACAAATTTTCGAAGTGCAAAGAAAATTGTTTCCTTTGTAAATACTATTATCTCGCAAACAAATGGTGGGAAAAATATTTTTTCATCATTGAGGAGCGCAGCAGATGATGAAGGTGGTGTGAGCATTGAGAGATATACTTCTGATGAAGCTGAGGCGCAAGTTGTTGTTACTAAGATTACTGCTTTAGATGTTCCTCGAGATGAGATTTTTGTGCTTTCAAGAACAAACAAAGGTTTGGATGCGGTTGCAGATGCTTGCGTGCAGACAGGAATTCCTTTTGTTAAGAGAACTGAAGAGAGTGTACAAGAATCAACAGGAAAA
>CAZSZY010000020.1:0-14445 GCA_964611285.1 uncultured Methanosarcinales archaeon | reverse complement strand
ACTTTTTTACTAGCTTCTCGTTCAGCTTTCTTCTTAGCTTTTTCTACTTCTTTTCTTCTCTTATCTTCTTCTCGTTGTTCCTTTTTTATCTGAGCTAAACGAACTAACTCTTGTTTTCTGTTACGAAAAGAACACGTTATTAAAATAAAAATAGCCAAAATGAGAAGTAACACTAAGTCAACGTAAACACAAATTTTTGTGAAAAACTCTTTTGCAGTATAATCTTCTACTGGAAGTACTTCTACAAAGATATCAGGACTTTGAGCGGTCTCACCATAACTATCAACTGCAAAGAATTGTACAACAGTTCCACCGGACCAGTCAACTGCAGGAATAAGTTTAACTTTTGAACTTCTAAGTTTGTATGTGAGCACATCTTCGAATATTAAATTAACACCAAAGGTTTCAATATCTCCGTCAGGATCAAAAAAGAATTCATTAAGATCATATTTCATTGGTTTATCTTCAGCTAAACGAAGATAAGATGTTGAATTAGTGGATAAATCATAAGTCGTGTAATAATTGCTGGACTGAGGAACTCCCCAAACAAGAAATACTACGGCGGTTGCAACAATCATAACAGCTACTAAAATAAAACCAAGCATTCGCTTAGAACGGAAAATATCTCGTTTAATCAAACGTACTACAAGCAAGATTAAAAATACTAAAATTGCTAGAAGTAGTCCAAAAAATACTAATGTGCAACGAGATTGTGCTTTAACAGTATCCCAAGCATATTTTGCCCATGAATAATCAACAAATGTAATTGTAATTGGATACTCAAAAACCAGACCGGAGTCAAGGTGAGTAAGTAATAAAGTTGTTTCTAAAGTATAATCAATTAAAGAAGTGTTTTCTTTTGCTAATTGTGTAAATAAAGCATCTTTATCTATAGCTACAAGAAGTTCATTTGTTTCTGTTTTGCCTAAATCAAACAATGGTTCTTCAATTTCTAAAATAGAAGTATCAGCAAATTCAGCCTCATACCAACCATAACGCGTTCCTTCATTTTCTATAGAAAGAGCAAATGAATCTCTTACGTATCGAAGTGTAAAATCTTGTTTTTGAGGTGTAGCTATATAACAGTTTTGTGCGGTATTTGTATGCACATCAAATTTATCTGTAGCAACTAAGTCTCCTCGAAAATAGGAATTTAATGTTATAGGATATGTTTCTGTGATGTTTCTTACGTTTTCAAATTGAATGTAATTGGATTCTTGCGATTTTGCATTAAGAGATATATAATTGTCTTCTAAAGACATGAAGTTTGGAGCGGTTAATACAAGTTCAACCTCGACATCTGCTTCACCATTATTTCTCACTTCAAATGGTCGAGCATCATTATCAAAACCACAAACATAAATGTCTTTGTAAGGAACATCTAAATGAGTTTCGAAGTTATAGCAATCAAGTACATTAATACTTGATGTAAATGTCTCTGTAACATCGCCATTAAGTGATGTTGCTGTGATGGTGAAATTGTGAACACCGTAAGATTTCTTTCCGTCAGGATGCAGTGCAACTAAAAGTTCTTGACCTTCTCCTGATAAAACAAAAACTTCATTTAAGTCTTCGTTCTCAGATGGATTTACTAAAGATAACTCTACAAATGAAGGTGCGTCAATAGTTATTTTGTATGTGTCTGTAAAAGCGTTTTCGTTTCTAAGAAATAAACTGTAACCAGCACTTTCTTCTTCGCACATTTCTGTGGTTGATTCTGCACGTAAATCAAAATTATAAGATTGATTGATAAATAATTCTTGAGTAAGGGTTGCTTCATGTTTATTTTTTTCTGCTTCAACAGTATAATCAAGAATATAATCTCCATATACATTGCATGGAAGAGCATAATGAACATCAATATCTGCAGTGAGGCCGGGAGAAATCATTGCTGAACCAGCACTTAATGTTGCATATTCTGCGAATGTTCCAATGCTAAGTTTATAGGTCTCAGCAAAGTGTCCTGAATTAGTTATACTAAAAGAAGTGGTAAATGGCTCGCAAACACCAGCAGTTAAATTTTCTTCATGAATTTCAACCACCATATTCTGGCAGTCAACGAAAACAATTTGTTGCTGAAGTTCTTTTACAACACCATAAATTGAGGAAACAGTAATTTGTAAATCATCTTTTCCTCGTTTATCACAAGGCGCGTTGATATAAACAGGAATAGAAGTTTTTTCTCCTGCTTCCAGCTTTACTGATGAAGCACCAAGTAATACATATTCTTGATTTACTTCAATAGAATATAATGCTCCAAATGATCCAGTGTTCATAATTGAAATAGTTTCTGCTGCTGTTCCACATTGACACACAGAAAAACTTTGCGTTGGAGCTGTAAGCATGAATTCATTAGAGGAATTAGTGAGTGTGATAGTTATATCGTGAGCTGCGAAAGCAAATGATGTTAAGAGAAGCATAATGGCTGTTATAAGGATGATGCGTGTTGCTAGTTTAGTCATAATTTTCCCCATCTCTATTGTGTAACAATGTCAATAAAATAAATTAAAAAATAAAAAAAATAAAAAACTTAGTAATAGGTTTTTGCGTCTTCGTCATCATCGTCATCAGAGCCACGTAGTTTGTTAAAACCAACTACTAGACCGATTAAGATTAAGATAATAACTAAGATGATTAAACCAATTTCTAAAGTTCTTTTCAGACCATCCCATTCTTTAACATCATCTGCTGAGATAACTGCAGTAAGAGGAACTTGTTTTACCATATCATCGCTTTCGATAGATAGTTGGAAAACTTTGTTACCAGCTTGTGCGTCATCATTAGCTGCTACGTATAGGAATACTGTTTCTGAATTTCCAGGTTGAACAATAACTGTTGCACTTGGATCAACACGTGCAGTTCCCCATCCGTCAACACCTTGAACGTCAATCATATATGAGTTTGCGTTTTTACCAGCATTGTTAATGGTAATTGGGTAAACAGCGCCTGCGTCTCCTGCAATGGTTTGTGTGCTAGGAACGGTGATAAATGATTTATCATCTTCTTCTGCTTCGCTACCATCTGCTAGAACTTCAACAGTATCAGTTTCTACAACACTGTAATAATCGTTGAACTTAACTTTGTATTCAACAGTGTAGATGCCTGCTTCAGTTGCTTTAGGGAAACGTAGAATTGTTTCTTCAAAAGTTGCTTTTTCGCCTGCGTCTAATTCATCTAGAGTTTCAGTATCTTGGATACGTAGTTCTGGAACACTAACAATTAGAGTTACACTATCAAGATCATTGTCGCCAACATTTTCAACTTTAACAAGTGCTGAAAGTGCTCGGCCTGCCATTACTTCATCAGAAGGATTTAGGTAAGCTTCTTTGATAAGAATTGCTTCTTCTCTTTCAACGCCTTGAACGTCAAGGTTGTATTCAAAGACTTTTACAAGGTCTGCTCGATCTGTAACGAAAATTCGTAATTTAGTAGGAATATCTCCTGCTTCATCATTATCCATTTTTACAGGAATTTGTAATTCCATATCAATAGATTTTTCTCGACCAGCTTTCATATCAAAAGTTCTTGTTTGTTGGAGAACTTTATCAGTTTCAAATTCGCTGTATTCGTAACCTGAAATAGTTGCAATAATCTGTACATCATCTACATCTGCGTTCGCTGCAACACGAACTCTAATAGGTAATGTTTCACCACGTCGTACTTCTAGAACGTGTTCGGTTAAATCGTCGTAAACATTGTGTGTCTCACCATCAATTTTGATGTAGAGAATTTCAAGGTCCACAGGGTCTTCTGCTGCTACAAATCCTGGAAGCATTGCAAATGCTAACAGAGCGACCATCATAATACTTAAAAATTTTACTTTCATGATTCATTCCTCTCCATTATTTTTTATAGAGTTTAAGTTATAATCCGACAAATACAACGAGTTATATAAACTTTTCGGATAATAACTATTCCTCAGTAAGTACAGGGCGTTATCCCTGATAAATCCTTACTCTTCTCTTACCTCTAAGTAACCTAATTTAGCCCGATGAAAGCCTTCTGCGGAAACAGAAATCTCTGGGTAATACACATCGGATTCAACATAATCAGGCACATAACCGAAAATACTTAGAGTTACTTTTTCACCATCATCAATTGATGTTGCTTTACTCTTAAAGCGAATACCAAAATCAGGAACTGAAAAAGTAGCTTTTATATTGTCTAAGTCGTAGCCCACATTATTAGTTATTGTTACATATACTTGAATATCATCGCCAGGTGCAGCGGTTTCGTAACCGGAGCCCATAATTTGAATACTATTTACTTGTAAGTTTCTATTTGCGACGTGAGTTTCACTTTTATCATCATTTTGAGCAACAGTTAATACAACTGAGAATTCACCGTGACGTCCATCAGCATCAACAACTAGAAGAGTTACTAAATACACTCCTCCTTCAGATAATGATGTAAAAATAGTTTTTCCATACAATTGTTTCACTGTTTTACCAGATGCGTCTTTAATAGTCCATTGATATTTTACAATAGATTCTCCTGGTGCCGGAACTGAACCAGAACCATCAAAGGAAAATGTTTCGTAAGCATCAACAACAGTTGGACCAGTAATAACAGCAACAGGTGCTGCAACTGAATCAGTAATGCTAATTGCGATTGTTTCTCTATCTTCTGCTTGACCATCTGAAACGATTAGATCAACGGAAGTTGTTCCCATACCAAACATTTGGCAACGAAGGGTAGATGAAACTAAATTACAAGTAATAATACCTGCATCAGTTGATGCATCATCAATACTGTAAACTAGAGGATCATTGTCTGCATCAAAACCGTGAATAGTTACATCAGGAATTACAACAAAAACACTCATGTAAGAGTAATTTTCTGAAATTAGTAATGGAACGTTTAGTAATTCCGGTGCAGTATTAGTTTCGTTTGTTCCGTTTAAGTTAGAAGAAACTTTAATATCAAAGTAACCATAGCTAGATAAATCACCATCAGAAACTTCAATAGTTAACTCAGATGTTCCTTCGCTTAAAGGCGTGCATACCAACATGTTTGTTAATGAACTAATTGAACAATCTACAACACTTGGATGCGCATTAGCAATAAGTGTGAAATACATTGTATTATCTTCATCATCATGAGCAATTGTTGTTAAATCAACAAGAGATTGCATACCATTTTCAAGCACTAATTCGAAATCAGGTTCTATAATGAAGTAAGGTGCTGCATTAGAACTATTTGAAGAAACTTCAACATTAAAATAACCATAGCTAGATAAATCACCATCAGAAACTTCAATAGTTAACTCAGATGTTCCTTCGCTTAAAGGCGTGCATACCAACATGTTTGTTAATGAACTAATTGAACAATCTACAACACTTGGATGCGCATTAGCAATAAGTGTGAAATACATTGTATTATCTTCATCATCATGAGCAATTGTTGTTAAATCAACAAGAGATTGCATACCATTTTCAAGCACTAATTCGAAATCAGGTTCTATAATGAAGTAAGGTGCTGTATTAGTAGCAGTTGTTTCTGTAATAACAAAGTAAATTGTTGCATCTGCTTCAAGAACACCATCAGAAACGATAACGTCTAGTCGCGTAGCACCAACACCAGTTAGTTCACAAATAAGAACAGAACCATCTAGAACACAATCAATAACATTACTATTTGTTAAAGCGTTGTCTAAAGCAAAAGATAGAACATCGCCTGCATCAGGATCGCCTGTAACTGTAGCTAGATCAACAACAGCAACAACAGTATCATCTGAACGATTAAATCTATAAATTGACTCAAGATTGTTAAAATAAGGTCTACTATTTCGTGTAGGATCGGTTGAATCTTCGATAGTAAAGAAGACTTCTTTTGTAGTAGGGAACTCGCCATCATTAGCAAAGATAGTAATAGATGTTTCGCCTACGTTATAAAATTCACAAGCAACTGTGCCTTGTGCGTCTTGATATAAACTGCAATCCATAATGTCTGTGTTTGTTGCAAATGTTTCAAGTGCATATGTTAAAGGATCATTGTCTGCATCTCTTGCGTAATCAGCAATAAATAAGACATTGTCTTCGGTTGTTGTTGCAATATCGTAAACGAAATGCTCAATAGGTAGAAAATAAGGCGGGGTGTTGTTAGTATCAACAATATCGCTGTAGACAAAGAACTCTAAAAGAGTTGTCCAATTTTCTCCGGTAACTAAATCATTTGCAGTACCTTGAATAATATAATGGCCTTGTGTAAAACCAGTAGTGTCTATTGCATAAGCACCGCTAGTTCCGCCAATAGACGTATCATATAATAATTCTGCAACAGGAAAATCAGCTTCTCCTCGGAAAAGAAGATTGATATCTGTTTCAATCATATTATCTGCAGCATCATTATAGCTTTGATAAACAAAATTTACAGGAACTCCAGCATCAACGGTAACATACTGAACTGTTCCACTTACCCATGATTGATCATAGTAAAGAGTCGCTGAAGCAACGGAAGCACTCACTAACATGAATGCGATTGCCAGGAAAACAAATAGTAGTTTTTTCATTTTTTCACCTAAAAGTCATATGTCACAGTCACATTGCCTTGTTTTGCATTATTCAAAAATGCAGGCATATCGTGAAGTCCAACTCGCAGTCCAAGACGATCACCATTTGCAAATTCGCCTTTTAGACCTACGTCATAAATTAATCCGCCATACTTTAAAGTAGAAGATTCGTTTGAAATAGGAAGTTCGGTTGGTTGACTACCTAAAGCATCTCCTGATTCAGTGGACGTAAAGTATTTTCTTTGCTCTGTCGTAGTGTTTTCATTAACATCATAAAAACAAGGACCTAAACCAACAGTTGCAAAAAAGTTCTTTTGGTTGTTTAGAGGAATATCGACTAATCCTGAAAATCTAAAAACTGGTTTATTGGATTCAGATCCAGTTGTAGTCAAATATTCAGTTGTTTGAATTTTTTCACTAGCGGAAAGAGCTCCAACGCCAACTTCTTCTCTTGTGTTAAGGTCATACAGTGATTCTGTAGGATTAACAAAATATTGACCTTCAAGACTTAAAGGACCAACAGAAACTCGAGGACCAACACCAATCATATTATCTAAATTATATGAAGTTGCTAGGCCAGCTCTTAGTTTATTATTTTTATTATTATTTTTAGATTCTTTTTTTGCAGGAGCCACGTATTTTTTAAGAACTTCCACTTCATCTTCAACAACCACGGCATCTTCAATTGTGGAATTGGTATCAAAAACAGGGTCCTTTTCAAAGTCAGCATAAACCCCAGTTGTATCAACAAGAGACATTGTTTCTGGAGGCATGTAAGCAGTTACACGAAGCGTTGCGTGTTTACCTTTTTCATCAACATTGTAAGATAATACTTCAGTTGGAGAAAGTGCATAAAACGCTCCACTTTTCAAAACAGAAGACATAACTCGTTTAGCTTGTTCCTTAGTCATATCTTTATTAAAATCAAATACGGGGATAGTATCATAGACTTGTGTTTTATCAACTACTTTAGGAAGTGCGCTTTTGTACATGTCGTCATTTACTAATTTGTTTAATGTTGAACGTGGTAAATTTAACAAACTATCAATATTAAGTGTAAAATCTAAAGCCAACACTTTATCATTATTACCAACAATAGAGTCAAGTTTTTCAGGATATTCTGATGTTTCTCTTGAAGTATATGCAATAACTAATGGCTTACCAAAATTTGTTGCATCAACAATACATTTGTCACAGTCAACAGAGTCAGGTTTAATCCATTCCATAACATCTTCTAATGCAGGTAAAGTACCAACATCTTTTGAAGTAGTAGATAATTGTTTTTGCGGTGCGCAAGCAGCTGCGGTTATTGCAACTCCTAAACCAAGTGTTTTCCAAAAGTTTGCTTTTTCCATTCTATTCCTCATTAATTATAAATTTAATTTTTTTTGTGAAACCAATATTTATTTTGTAATGCTTTTTGCTCGGCTTCAAAAGCACGCATGTACGATGTTTCTTGCAGTGGTTTTAAAGAAAATTCTTCTCCCCAATTAGAATAATATAAATCGTCTTCAAGGCATTCTCCATTATCTGTCGGTGAAAATGCTTTATTAAATTCTTTTGTAGAAACTAAATCATTTAGTAACTTTCGTTTCTGGTCTGCAAGAGATTGCTTTGGTGAAGAACTTTTTTTTTCTGAAGAATGCATATTATCAATACTATTTAATACGTTATTCATACGCTCATAATCTTTTTTCATATCTGCATCATGATTTTCAACTGCAGTATAAACTGAATCAATTTTGTTTGCATTAGTTTTTGTTTGAGAATAAATTGAGTCTGCTGTTAATTGTAGAGTGTCCATTTTGTAATCAATAGAATCTAAGTTAGCATTAACATCATTAACTGATGATTGAATATTATCAGTTTTCACAATAATATTATCGGTTTTCGCAATAATTGTTGAATCTGTTTGTGCATGTGAAGAATGTATAACATCAATTATTTGATTAGTGTTTCTTTGATTAGCACAGTAGTTAATAGTAAACCCTGCTCCTATAATAGCTAAAAATGCCGCGCCTCTCTTCAGAAATAAATTCCTTTGTTTTTTTGCTGCTACTGATAATTTTTTTGCCATAAACTATTTCCCCAACAAATATCATAAGCTCTATTATTAATAGAGAATAACAAATCAAAACACAGACTGATATATAAATTTTGCTTTTTGTTATCCCTATGAAATGAAGACATTTTCTTCTGCAAAGGATTTAAAAAAGAGAGAAGAAAGATAGAAACCATGCAAAAAATCGTTGTGGGAGGAGGACCAATAGGAACGTATCTTTCCTCTAAAAGCCCTGAAACAACCATATTTGAGCAAAAGAGACAAATTGGACGACCTGTCCAATGTACGGGTTTATTAAGCAACCAAGCAAAACAACTTGTTGATACAAAGCTGCTTAAAACCATAACTTTGAATACCATTACCTCCGCAGAAATTATAGGCCCTCATACAAAAACCATTTTCTCATTGAAACCAAACTATATTATTAACAATAGTTTATTTGAAGAACGACTTGCTGATAAAGCACTCACAATTGGAAATGAAATACTCCTTAACCGGCGATATGAGGGATCTAGAGGGTTAAAACACCAGTTCAAAGATTTGAAAACAAAAAAGAAACAAGTCATTGAAAGTAAAGAACTCATAGGCGTTGACGGTCCTGCCTCTAAAGTGAGGCAAGCGCATAATTTTGCCAAACAAAACCATTATGTTGGCTTGCAAGCAAGAATAAAGGTAAAAGCGCACGAAAACAGTATCAAATTTTATCCTCATCTAGGAGTATATGCGTGGTACGTTCCTGAAACAGAGCATACGGCTCGTGCGGGTATTGCTCTAAAAAAAGCAAATCAAACAACAGCCAACACATTTTTTAAAAGATTTCCAGGGAAAATTCTTGAACGGCAAGGAGGCATCATCCCTTTACATAAACCATGTACGAGAACGTGGAAACAAACCAGAACTCATAAAGTTATTCTCCTAGGAGATGCAGCGGGACATATAAAAAATACAACAGGAGGAGGACTTGTTCCGGGAATGATTGCTACAAACCACTATATCTCTAAAAAAGATACTTACAAAGGTTCTCCGCGTTCTTTAAAGAAAGAATTATATAGCCATTTCCTAGTGCATAACCTTCTTTCTCGAGCAAATCAAAAAGAATGGGATAAAATCATTTTAGAATCACAAAAACACACCAAATTACTAGAACAAGTAAATAGAGATCAAACCAGAAAAATGCTCATCAAATTAGGAAGCAACAAAACATTTCTTACTTATGGCTTATCAAAAATACTTACAGGCAAAGTTAGACTATTTTGAGTAATGTATATAAAGAGAAACAGAGTTTGCCAAAAGCAGTAGAGAGGGTGTATATGTACAATGAGTAAAAAGCACGAAAAAGGACATAAAAAGGAAGTTGTCAACGAGCAAGAAAAAATTACGGTAGTAGTACAACCAAAAGCCCCTAAACAACAACTAGATTGGAAGAAAATCGTTTTTTCAGAAAAAACATTAATAGTTCTCATGCTCATTCTAATTATTGGTCTAAGTACTTTTTTTCGAATGTACCCTTCATCACTACATGCAACAGAAAAATGGGCAGAAGATACTGCTGCAAATCAAGTAAAAAGTTTAGTACAACAAAGTGTTGCACAACAATTTCCTAACCTTCCACAAGCGCAACGAGATGCGTACGTCAATGAGCAACTTCAAGAAGCGTTGAAAACACAAGAAGAATCGTTACGACCACAAAAAGAACAACTCGCCGCACAATTCAAAGCACAATTACAAGATGAGCATAATAACACTTATCTTCTTGCAATAGACCCCTATATTTGGTTTTCTTATGCTAAAAACTACGAAGCAAACGGACACTTCGGCGATGCTATTAATGAAGATGGTGAAAGCGTGTTTACTCTAAGAGGAGGGAAAAATGATTACAATGCACGATTCCATTTACACCCTTACTTAACCGTTAAACTCTACAGAATAGGACATTTCTTTAACCACGAATTTACTTTACAACGAGCAGCATTTCTCATGCCTGTTTTTGTTATTGCATTTGCAATTATTGCGGCGTTCTTTCTTGGAAGAAAAATTGCTGGAAACGTTTCGGGTTTTGTTGCGGGTTTAATTATTGCATTAAACACGGCGCTTCTTGGACGAACACCAGCAGGATTTTCAGATACAGATGCATATCTCATTTTTTTCCCATTACTCTTATCTTTACTTTACATTGAAGCATTAACAAGTAAAACATGGAAACGACGAATAACATTCTTAGGATTGTCAGCAATAACAAGCGTATTATTCTGGCAAGTATGGAGCCGATGGTGGCACGTTGCGACAATTCTTATGGGAATGACAGGAATCTATTTCTTGTATACTGCATACCAAGAAAGAAAGAAATTGCAAAAAAATATTACTAATCTAAAAACATTATTCACAAAAACAAGAACTGGACGAATTATTACAACCGTCGTCATTTTCTTTGCATTCCTTCTCATATTCACTAGTTTATTTTCTATAGGAATTGGTGATGAACAAAATTTCTTTAAACCATTAAAAGATATATTCCTAGAACCGCTGGGTGTTCTTAGTGTGAAAAGCGTTGCAACAGCAAACATTTGGCCAAACGTATTAACAACAGTAGCAGAACTTAATGAAGGTAGTTGGCGACAAATTATTGGATCAGTTGGTGGAAAGCTTTTCTTTATTATAGGAATCCTTGGCGTTCTCCTCACGTTCTTTCTTAAGACAGAAGATGATAATTTCGAAATCCGTTATGCGAGTCTTTTAGTATTATGGTTCTTTGGATTAAGTCTTGTAGGAGTTATGAGCGCTCGTTTCATTTCGCTTCTTGCGGCACCATTTGCAATAGCATTCGGGGCGTTCTTTGGCATAGCATGGACTAAAGGAACAAAACTACTAGATAAAGAAATAAAATTTCCTGAAATCGCAACAAAAATAGCGATTATAATTATTATTTTACTACTTTTTATCACTCCAGTAAAAGCTGCGCACAACGTTGCAATAAGCGAAATTCCAAGCATGGATGATGGTTGGCATGATAGCTTGACGGCCATAAAACAAAATTCTGAAGATGCCATCATAACTAGTTGGTGGGACTTCGGACACTGGTTCATTAATATTGCAGAACGACGAGTAACATTTGATGGTGGAGATCAAGGAAAAAGAATTTATTGGGTTGGGAAAAGCTTAATGACCAATGACCTTCAAGAAAATAAAGCAATCCTTCGTATGCTTAACTGCGGACAAAATAATGGTTATGAATTATTAGAAAAAGACTTGCTAGATAGCCATGGCGCGTCAAAACTCATTAACACCATTATATACCAATCAAGAGATGAAGCAAAACAAATTCTTATCGATGCTGGTGTAAGCGCGACAGAAGAAGTTTTAACTCAAACACATTGTTCTAATGATGAACTCATAGATCAATATTTTATTGTTTCACAAGATATGATTTCAAAATCTAATGTTTGGGCTCATTTTGGAAGCTGGGATTTTGACCGAGCATACACCTACTATTTATCAAAAAATAATGAATATGATGAAGCTGTCAAAAAAATGCAAGATGAACTCAATCTTACCGAAGATGAAGCAAACAAATACTATTTTGAAGCAACAAGTCTTGAAACAAATAGAGAAGTTGATACGTGGATTAGCCCTTGGCCATCATATATAACAACATCAGCACGAAATTGTCAAGAAGAAAATGAAACTGTTACTTGCTCAATAAACCAATTCATCGGTCAACAACAAGGACAAAATATCTATATTGACAAAGCAATCGTTCCTCTTAATGACCCTTCGGCAGCAGAATTAACTATAATTGTCGCGAGCAATGGAGTGGTGAGCCCAGCAGATTCCATTAAACCAAGCGCAGTTAATCTTCCAGGAGAAACAGGTTTTAACCAGACAAAAATAACTGATACAACATTCCCTTACGAAATAACTGTGGACACAACAGCAAACGGACAATACAAAGCAATTATCGCTGAAAATTTAGTTGCTAGATCAGCATTTACTAAGCTATTTTTCTTTGATGGAAAATACATGGAAGGATATGAGAAACTAAGCGACCTCACAACATTTAGAGGTCAACGAGTCATTGTGTACAAAGTAAATCTTGAAGAGTAAAAACTCAGTGAGAAGTTAAATACATAAGATTTATAAGAGGTTTCAGAAGTGTTAATAAGTATATGAACCAAAAAACAATAGTTGTAATTCCTGCTTGGAATGAAGCAAAATATATTGGTTCGGTTGTTGAAAAAACTAAGAAAATTAATCCTTTAGTTCTTGTAGTTGATGACGGAAGTAAAGATAACACTACAAGTATTGCTAAAGAAAAAGGCGCAATTGTTATTAGTCATAAAAAAAACAAAGGAAAAGGCGCGGCGGCAAGAACTGGTTGCGACTACGCATTGCAAAAAGGTTTTGATAACATCATTCTCATGGATGCAGATGGCCAACATTTGCCAAAAGATATTCCTCGTTTCATTAGAATGCTCAATAAAAACGATATTGTATTTGGCTATCGAGAAAGAAACAAAAACTCTCCACGAATATTGACCTTGGGCAATTGGGGGTTAACACTTATTTCACAAATACTTTTTGGAATGAAAATAAAAGACACACAATCAGGATATAGAGCATTTTCAAAAAAAGCATATCAACAAATCAGATGGAATAGTAATGATTATGGAATGGAATCTGAAATGATTTACAAAGCAAAAGGACTAGCGTATGCACAAATTCCTATTAAACGAATTTATCTAGATAAAAACAAGGGAACAAGCCCAATTGATGGATTCTTTAAAATATTTCCTCAAATGATTAAATGGAAGTGTAGCAAGAAAAAATAAAGTTCTTTCTACTTAACAAATTTTATAAACTTACGAGCAGATAGAAAACTCATGGTTAAAGTTTCTATTGTTGTCGCTGTTCGTAATGAAGAAGCACACTTAGCAGAATGTTTAGATTCTCTTCTCAAACAAACACTTAAGGACATAGAAATACTAGTTATAGATGGATTAAGCGATGATACCACGCCTCGGATTATTAATAAGTATATTAATAAAAATCCTAAAAAAATAAGGAGCTATAGTAACAAAGAGCAAAAAGTCGCTCAAGGAAGAAATATTGGTTACCTAAAGGCCAAAGGAAAATACATTGGATTTATTGACGGACACACCTATGCTGATACAAATTGGATTAAAACGCTTTATGAGGCCCTAAAAGCAGCTGATGAGAGTGTTGGTGGAATTGGCAGTGTTCATTTTAACGCCGATAAAAAGCCCTTTACGACAGCTACAACAATGGTTATGAGCAGCTTTATTGGTGGTGGTGGAACAAGCTATAAACCAAGTAAAAAACTAGAGCAAGTACAAACTGCGTACGCTTGTCTTTACAAACGAGAAGCACTTTGGTCCATAAAAAAAGGCGAAGAATTCTATAACCCTTACTTTGTAAAAGGACAAGATGCAGAAATGAATATCCGTATCAACAAGGCAGGATATAAAATACTGCGACACCCGCAAGCAAAAACATACTACTACAAACGACCAACACTAAAAGCATTCTGGAGACAAATGGTAAATGCGGGTTTTTGGCGAGCAAAAATAATGAAGCACCATCCAGATACCATCATAAAAACATGGACTATTCTTACACCATTATTATTTTTCAAAGGAATAATTATTTTAGTGCTCTTAGGGTTCGTTGAACCACTATTATTCTTAGCGGGAATTGGACTTTTTTTAATATACCTTACAGTAATTCTACTCATTAGTACCACACACGTTATAAAAACAAGAAAAGCATATTTTTTTATCTCTTCCTTATTATTTTTGCTTTTACATATTGGTTATGGCTTCGGACTTCTTAAAGGAATTTTCAAACGAGATATTAA
>CAZSZY010000019.1:0-16439 GCA_964611285.1 uncultured Methanosarcinales archaeon | reverse complement strand
TCTTATCGTCCCAAGCGACATGACTTGTATTGGAAACAATCTCATCGTTACCAAAAAAGGAATTCTAGCAAGTCCAGAATATGACAAAGAAGCACTTGATGCAATTGAAGAATTTTTAGGTAATGAAGTGAAAATACTAGAATTAGCAGGAATACCAACAATTGGTTCATTAATTGCACATAATGATACACGTGGTCTTATCAGTCATGATGTAGCTGATAAAACAATACATGACTTAGAAAAATTATTAGGACTAACAATAATGACTGGTACTGTTAATATGGGAAGTACACAAATACGAAGCGGTGTTGCAGTAAATAACAATGGATTTGTAATTGGAGATTCCTCTGGCGGACCAGAACTTATGAATGCAGATGAAGCATTAGGATTTATTGAAGGGTGAAAAAATGCAACAAAATCCACAAGCATATGTAGAATTAGAACTTATTAATCAACGACTTAAAGAACTAGACATGCAATTACAACATATAGAAATGAAACTAGAACAAACAGTTCTTGCAAAAAATATGATAACTGCACTCCAAAAAGCAAACAAAGGAGATGAACTACTTATTCCTATTGGAGCAGGAGTATTTATTACTGCGCAAGCAGGAGATATAACGCAAGTAAAACAAGCAGTTGGATCTGGTGTTGTTGTTGAAAAATCAATAGAAGAATCTTTAGCTCTTTTAGAAAAACAGCAAAAAGAAGTTTTGGGCAGTCAACAACAACTTTCAAAAGCGTATGAAGAAACAGTAGCAAAAGCTATGGAGCTTCAAGCACAAATTGAATCAACACAACAATAAATAATTTTTAGGTGAACCATTTGTTTAAATTTCTGAAAAACAAAATCAAAGACGCTGTTGGAAGATTTACTAAATCAGCAGAAGAAGAAGTTCAACAGGTAACTGAAGCCAGCGAACAGGGCACAGAAAAATTAGCTGTAGAGAAAACAACTGAACCTATTGTCGAAGAAAAACCTATTGTTAAAGAGAAAGTTGAAAAAGTAAAAGAAAAACCTAAAGTTAAAGAAAAGGTTGAAGAGAAAGTTACAGAACCTGAAGAAAAAATTATTTCTGAACCTGAGCCAATTGTCGAGCCAGAGCCAATACCTGCACCAGTTGTAGAAGAAACACCATCTAAAGAAGAACCATTAGAAGTTGAAGACGTTTCCGACGAAGAAAAAGAGTATGAAGACACAGGAAAGAAACGAGGGTTCCTAGGAAAATTATTTCATAAAAAGGAACACCAAGTTGAAGAAGACGAAGAAGTTAAAGAAACTTCTGTAGAACCTGAACCTGTTATAGAAGAACCTGTCGAGGATGTAAAAGAAGAAATTCTTGTTGAAGAGAAAGTCGAAGAACCCAAGATTAAAGAAAAAGTTACCAAAAGTGGCACAAGTAAAAAAGTTGTTTCTAAGCCAGAACCCATTTCTGAACCAGTTATTAAAGAAGAATTACTAGTCAAAGAAAAATCAGAAGTTAAAGAAGAACCTGAAGTGGTGGTTGAAGAAAAATCAACTACAAAAAACGCTGTGCATGCCGAACTTTTTGAAGCAGAGACAAAAGACACAACAAAACAAAAAAAAGGTTTCTTTGGAAAATTAAAAGAACGCGTTGTAAAATTTCAATTAACTGATGAAAAATTTGAAGAATTGTTTTGGGATTTTGAACTAGCACTTCTTGAAAACAATGTGGCAGTTAAAGTTATTGAAAAAATAAAAAAAGATTTACACTCGCAACTCACGCAAGAAAATGTTACTCGAAAAAGTGTGGAAGAAGTAATTATTGATACACTCAAAGAATCACTTTCTGAAATTCTTGATGTACCAACATTTAATCTCCTTGAGAAAATTAAAACTAAAACACAAAGCAACACCGCGCTTCGCTCTGGCGTAAACAAAGTTGCTGGTGCGACTAAGGCCGAACCATTTGTTATTTGCATGATAGGTGTTAACGGTAGTGGAAAAACAACAACACTTGCTAAACTAATTTCTTATTTTCAAAAAAATAATTTATCTATGGTAGTTGCAGCAGCAGATACTTTTCGAGCAGCAGCAATACAACAACTTGAAGAACATACCACAAAGCTTGGTGTGAAACTTATCAAACATGATTATAACGCAGACCCTGCAGCAGTAGCATTTGATGCTATAAAGCACGCAACCGCAAAAGGACTTGATGTGGTGCTTATTGATACTGCTGGGCGACTGCAGTCTAATAGTAATCTTATGGATGAGCTCAAGAAGCTTATTCGGGTCAACAAACCAGATATGAATATCTTTATTGGCGAATCTATTACAGGAAATGATTGTGTGGAGCAAGCAGTGGCCTTTAATGAAGCAGTTGGTATAGATGGCATCATTCTTTCCAAAGCAGATGTTGATGATAAAGGTGGAGCGGCAATAAGTGTAAGCTATGTCACAGGCAAGCCAATTCTGTATTTAGGAACAGGCCAAACTTATGATAATTTAGAACCATTTGACAAGAATAAAATCCTTGAAAATTTAGGACTTTAAGCTCTTCTAACCCAAACCTTTTTAAATGAATTCTCCCAGAAATAGACTAGGTGTTTATACTGAGGAAGTTATCCGTAGCAAGTTTATTGGCCTTTATTCTGGCTTTGCCTTTAGCGCTAGCAGCAGAACACTCCGTAAAGTCCGACATGGTCAGCTTTGTTAATGCCTTCAAATACATTTTCAAAGGTAATTCTTCTGGTTTTGCATCAAGTGTTATTGATTCTTTACCGCTTCTTGCAGTAGTGCTCATTGTTTTTGGCCTGGCATTTTTCCTTGGAAAACTAACTATCTTCAAAGACGACAAATACACTAAATATGCACGAATGATAGCCGTAGGTATTGCATTAATTGGCCTGGCAACACAATCAGTCTATAACGCAATTCTTAGCTGGACTGGATCATTTCTTACTATTTCATTTATCTTAGCAATTATCTTCATGTTCATCATGTTTTTGAATCACCTAAAAAAGAACAATTACGAAATGTCAACAGAAATGCGACACGCACAAAAAGACAGTCTTTCAGCAAAAAAAGATCTTAGGCACATGCAACACGATTTTAAACTAGACGAAAAAGAACGAGAAAAAGTTATGAATGACTTAGGAGACCTATCTGATAAATTAGATTCTATGAAGCGACTTTCAGGAACAGAAATCCAAATGATTGATAAGCTAGCGGGACTTCTTCGAAAAGCAACTGCCGCCGCAAGTAACAATGACCAATCAGGAGCACATGGCTATACGCAAATGCTTTCTAAAGAAATAGGCACACTCATAACAACCATGAAGCATGAGGATGTTGATGAAAATGCTCTTGATAAAATTCTTATGGCTATAGATGGAGCTCTGGATAGATGGGGTCATCATGCAGACTTAGAAAAAGATGAAGAAAAACATCTTAATGTAATATTCAACAAAGTAAGTTCTCGAGTAGCAAGCGCTGGTGCCGATGTAGCAAAAAGAATGGTAAAAGACCTCATGGCAAACAGCGAGAAAAATCTTTTACACTTACTTCAAGAAGTACGATCAAAACTTATCCATTTAACACAACTAAAAGATGCTGTGATGAAAGGAGCAGAAGAACTGCGATCTTCAAGTTATCGAGCAAAGCATATGGAAGCACAAGCTGTTCGAACAGCAATCTTTAACATGCAATTTACAGAAGCGCACAATCACTTAGATCAATTACGAAGCTTAGTTGAGCATGAACCTTCAATTATTTCCCGAGTTAAAGCATTTGAAACTCAGATGACTCAAGAAACAGAAAAACTTCATAGCCTACAAGCAGAACTTGATCAACTTTTAGTTGGTGAATTAGGACGTGTAAAAATGCTTCTTGTAGATGAAAAAGTTGAAGCTAAAGCTAAAAAGAAAACATATGCAGATACCTCTGATGATATTTTTGGTTCTGCACGACGAATTGCAATGAGTGTACATAAGCTAATGGATTCTCTTAAGTATATACTTTCAGAACGGATGGTTATTCCTGGTCCTCGAGGCGGAGAAACATTACGTGATAGGGATGATATTAAGAGTGCTTTTGGATTATTAGAAGGCGAGCATGGTCATCTTATGGAACTAGCAAGACAAGATGGCAAAACTGATTTAGATTTAAAGAAGGAAATGGTTCACTTCAAAGAACTTTTAAATCGTTTAGATCATGTTGCAAATTCTGTTGCTGATACTTTAAATCATTTTGGAGGCGCACCAGATGCAGTAACAGCATCAAAAGAATTAATTCACCAAATTGAGCGAGTAAAGATTAAATTGAATGCGGATATTGCTAGAGCAAGTAGTGACTCTAGTTCGCCACTAAGCTTATCATAAATTATCAAAACATTTATAAATTGGGTATGAGTATATTCAGTATTCATTTTCACAAATAAAAGGGTGAGAGAGCCGTTGTGAGGACGGCAAGTGTTAATAGGAGGCTAATTAGAATGATGAAACGATTCTTCGGCAAAAAAGACGACCAATTTGAAAAAGACGATAAGATGGAAACTGAGGACTTTGTAGAACTAGATGCAAGTTCCGGTGGACATGAGGCAGACCAAAAAGTTATTGTGAGACCATTTGTAATCACAGACTTTAGTGATGTACGAGACATCCTAGATTCTCTACGAGAAAGCTACACGATAGCTCTGATTAATATCAAACCACTTAAGGAAAAAGACTTACTAGAACTTAAGCGGTCAATCAATAAGCTAAAGAAAACATGTGAAGCAATTGACGGCGACATCGCTGGCTTTGGCGATGACTATATTGTTGTTACACCAAGCTTTGCACAAATCTATCGTGGTAATGGTGCTCCTGTTACTAACGAAAACTTAGAATAATTTTTTTTAATCTTTTCTTCTGTTTCTTTTTTTTATTCTTCTATAGAAATATTATACTTGTCTTTTAATTCTTGAATGAGTGTGAGCAGACTATCAAAGAGAATTCCATTGATACCAACGCTTCGCGCAGTTTCAATATTGGTTGGACGATCATCAATAAATACGCACTCTTCTGGCTTTTTATTTATTCGATGCAACACTTTGATGAATGATTCTTTTTGTGTTTTAACATAACCTAAATCATTAGAGAAAAACTTTTTATCAAAAAAGTCAACATGGTGAGAATGAATTATTGCATCTGTTTTTGGTTTCATTTGATCAGAATGTAAATAAAGATTATATTTTTTCTTTTTTAGTTTTTTTGCAAAATCAATAATTTCCCATTCGTTTTGTTTGTTTAATGTATCTTTTATTTCTTTAGCTGGTATGTTAAATCTCTTGCTGAGTGTTTTATAATATTCTTCATTACTTTTGTTATTAACAAAAAATCTCTCTTCAAATCCACCTAATGCATGTAACAATTCAAATATATCAATATCATATTTTTTAGTGAGCTCTTTTGCTGCCATATAATTATTATCTGGTGCAAGCACGCCGCCCCAATCAAAAATAATTGTTGTGATTGCCATTTTCACATTCTTTCGGGCGCTTGAATTCCTAAAAGGAGAAGTCCTTCTTTGATGACTTTATTTACTGCAGAGATTAATGCCAGTCTATCTGTCTCAAGAGCTTTATCTTCTTGGATAATTTTATGCTTGCTATAATAGCTGTTAAATGATTGACAAAGAGCAAGGAGATAATTACAAACAAGATTTGGTTTTAATTTTTCAGTAGCTTCGCCTATGATATCAGGGAATGTACTCAGTAGTTTAGCAACTTCTTTTTCTTCGGGCTCATTAAGTGTTTCAAAACCATCCTTACTAGGTTTAGTTTCGCTCTTTCTTAAAATAGATGCAATACGCGCGTGCGTATATTGAACATAAGGGCCTGTTTCTCCTTCAAATGATAAACTTGCTTTAGGGTCAAAGACAAAGTTTTTTACAGGATCAAACTTGAGGAAAAAGAAACGAATAGCTCCTTGCGCAATAAGCTCTGCTCTAGAATTAACTTCATCATCATTAAGTTCTGAGAAACGCTCTTTTACAGCGTCTTTTGCAAGTTCTCTGGTTTTCTGTATGAGTTGGTCTGTATCCATAACATTGCCTTCACGACTTTTCATTTTTCCTTCAGGAAGCTCAACCATTCCATATGAGAAATGTTTACAATTTTGCGAGAAAGGATAATTTAATTTTCTGAAAATCTCAAAGAGTACTTTGAAGTGATATTCTTGTTCATTACCAACGACATAGACTAGTTTATTAAATTTGTAATCATCAAAACGTTTTTTTGCTAAGAAAATATCTTGTGTGATGTAAACTGCCGTTCCATCTTTTCTTAATAGTATTTTTTTATCTAATTTTTTATCTGTCAGATCAACAATCACTGCGCCACTTTCATCTTTATAGAAAGCACCACTTTCCACGCCTTGAAGAACTATATCTTTACCATCTTTATAGATTTCGCTTTCGTAATAATCTTTATCGCTGTGAAAACCTATCGCGTTATATGTTTGCTCAAAACCTTTTGTGGCCCATTCGTTCATCTTTTTCCAAAGAGAGACAATTTCTTCGTCTCCTTCTTCCCACTTGATGAGCATTTCTTGAGCTTCTTGCTCGAGCATTTCGTTTTGTTTTACTTCTTGATTAAATCGCACATACCAGTCTCCAACAAAGTGATCGCTTTTTTTACCAGCTTCTTCTGGTGTTTGATTGTTACCCCATTTTTGATACGCTAACATTGATTTACAAATGTGAACTCCTCTATCATTAACAAGATTAACAAGATAGGTATTTTCGCCTAGTGCTTTTTTTAGATTTGTTAATGTACTGCCTAAGAGCATGTTTCTTAGATGTCCAAGATGAAGCGGTTTGTTTGTATTAGGCGAAGGAGACTCTATCAGGGTGCAGCGTGAAGAGTTCTGTTTGTGTTCAACAGGCCGAATTAACTTTTCAGATTCAGTAATTTGCTTTAAGATTGGAGAGATAAATTTATTATTGTTAATTGTGATATTTACATAAGGACCCATTGTAGTAGCAGTACCAAAATCAAATTGTAATCGTTTTGCAATATCTTGTGCGATATGTTGAGGAGATTTTTTCATTTCCTTTGCAAGTGTAAAACAAGGAAAGGCAATATCTCCATGAGTACTCTCTTTAGGAACCTCGAACATATCTTCTACAACGTTCTCTGGTTGGTCTATAATACCTGCTATAACTTTTGCAATTTCTTTAATGAAAGTCATTTTAACTATTGTATGTGGCCATGTCTTACTTCGGATTCTTTTATACTAAATTTAGCCCTTTCTTCTTTGGTAAGACTATCTACTTGGTCCTGTTCCCATGAATTTTTAAAGTCATGGTCGTTTAGTTTTTTGAATCTATTAATGTGGCCTTCTATAAGTTTATGCAATCGTTTATCGTCTCCTTTAATTGCATTGATTCGTCCCATGATATCTTCTTCGATGGTGCTTAGATCTTTTAATGTTCGTCGAAATAATTCTATATAGTTAAACATGGTTTTAGCCATTTGCTCGTATGATCCTAACAGATTTTTATTTGCCAAGTTTTTTGCTAAGTCATCTGACGTGGCTATAAGTTTGCTAAGAATAGTTTCCATTTCATCAATCTTATGTTCTAGGTCTGCTGCAAAGAGAAGAACTTTTTCTTCTTCGGCATGAATTAATTGTAACTCGTGTGTTTCTTGTTTTACTATAGGAATTTGTAGTCTGTGTAAATCTTCAAGGAAGTGAGCTGTTATATTGATTAGTTTTTGTGCTGTTTCTTTTTCAGTACTAAGATAGGTTCTTGTGTGTGTTAAAAATCTTTTAGCTGATATTAATTTGTCTCCAAATCTTTCGGATTCCTTATTGGAAATCGCGCCGTTTTTAATTGCAACATCCATAAAATTTAATCCTGAAAGCGCATCTTTTCTAAACTGATGAAAATACTTCTCTACTTTGCGTAGTTTGTTATATTCTTTTTGCGCTTTATCTCGAAGATTTTCTTCGTCTTCGTGTACTTTATGCTCTTCTTCTTTCATTACATGCGTAATATTTTCTGCTTCTTTTGCTTTTTTGTTTCGACTAAAAATACCCATATTATCACCTATACATATTATATTGAATAATGTACGCTTGAATTATGCTAAATGCTCTTTATAATGATTTCTCTTGAAAATGAAATAAATATACTTCCTTTGAGTGTTTTAGTGTCTTTCTTTTTGCGTGACTGCAAAAGGTATTTAAAGGGAAGAAGTCTTTTTTTATTAGTTGAGGGGAAAGTGTTTCGGAATGGAATTTTAACCTTAATCAAAACCGAAATCTTTAAATAGGATATACGTATTCTAATATATAGGTTTGGTTGTATTTTTTCAATCATATATAATAGGGAAGTAGTATGGTAAAACCAAAAAAAATATTTAATGTATTTTTCCGTGAAAAGCCAGCATTGATGCTGATTCACCTTCTACAGAAAAGTGGCGAAGTATATGCGTCATCATTAGCAAAGAGCGTTGATTGTACTTATAGTCACGTGGTAAAAGTATTGCAAGATATGCAACGAGCAGGTCTCGTAACTTTTGAAAAACGAGGACGTTTGAAAGTCTTACTTCTTACAAAGAAAGGAATTGAAGTGGCAACGCTTATTGATAAAGTCGTTACCACCTTATAGATTTTTTTCACACTCTATTTTTTTACTCTACACTTTTCTAGATTTATTTTTTCTATTTGAATAAACCTTGTAGAGGGTTTTTCAGTAAAAGTGCAGGAAAAATCCTGCTTTTACTGTTGTTTTCTTGGATGGTTGTTGTTGCTTGGGGAAGATTTGGTTCAGGAGAACTAATCATTTCAAGAATACTATGATAGTAATCGAAGTCGGTATCTATTTTCTTTTGTTGCCATCGTTTATCTGTACAGTGATCACAATCATGAACCTCGCATGGCAGTGCAATTAATCCTTTTGCAACACGCTGCGGATGAAAGCAATTTTCTTTCAAATAATATTCACACATATAGTTCACCTCAACTAGGATACAAATTCCTATACTAGTACTCATTTATATATCTTTGGTTTCTGAATATGTTGAAGAGTATTCACTGGGGAATAGAAAACATTATATACTCGCCACAGGTAAAGAATACTACGAAACAGTCCTTAAACTAAGGTGTGAAGGGGTTTGGGTGGTTTTCCTACTCATTTCAACGCCAAGACTGAAGGGTGGTATAAGAATGAAGTATGCACTAATTGGTATAATTTTAGTATTAGCGCTTGCACTTACTTCTTGTTCTCTTGTTGATCAATATTTACCTACAGCAGGAAACGAGACTGGAAATGACACGTTAATTCTTGATGAGTTTAATTTTACGAACGAACTGACAGGAGATGTAGTCAGTGAACTAGATGCTAATTCAACAGATATTGTTGAAGAAGACATTAGTGAAGAAATTGTTGAAGAAGAACCTAATGGTAGTTTAGTTCTTACAACTATATCTGCAACAGAAGGAGATCTTGTTTCTTTGGCAACACTAATTGCAGAAGATCCAGATGGTGATGAAATTGAATATGAATATTCAGAACCGTTTAACAAATTTGGTCTTTGGCAAACAAATGATGGTGATGAAGGAAAATATCTTGTATCATTAACAGCTAGTGATGGCATACTTTCAACAACTGAACAAGTACAAATTGTAATTGAACCATCAAACAAAGGACCAATTATTGATTGTCCAGATTACTTTATTGTCTCAGAAGGCGATTTAATAGATTTACCTTGCACTATTTATGATAAAGAAGGTGATGAAGTTACTTTCGCAGTTTCAGGATTTATGAACGAACTCACTTATCAGACATCATTTGATGATGGTGGAGATCATACCGTTGTAATCACTGCAACAGATGGTAAGAAATCAACAGTGCATGAAATTGAACTTTTCGTTAACGCAAAAAACAGAGCGCCAATTGTTGAAGAACTAGAAACCATAGAAGCAGTTGAACTAGAAACAATTACAGTTGATGTTGAAGCAGAAGATCCAGATGGTGACGAACTAACTATTTCACTTCCAATCCTCTTTGATGAAGATGGAGAATGGAACACAGTTCGAGGAGATGCTGGAGAATATGACTTAGATGTTATTGTTAGCGATGGAGTAAATGATGTGATTGTACCACTAAACATTATTATCTCAAAAGTTAACATAGCACCTGTAATACAACCAATTGATGCAATTACCGTTAAAGAAGGCGAAACAATAAACTTAGAAGTTGCAGCATATGATGCAGACGAAGACGAACTCGAAATAACTTTTGAAGGGTTCATGACTACATCAGAATATACAACAACATATAGTGACGCTGGTGAACATGAAGTAACAATTATTGTTACAGACGGAATTCACGAAGTTGCAACAAGTGTGGATATTACTGTTGAAAACGTAAACAGACCACCAATATTTGTCCTGAAATAGGACTATTTTTTTTCTTTGCCATTTACGCATAGGCGAGCAACTGAGTGTGTCAAGCTGATGCTTGAACACGCATTAAAGTTCTTCTCTTATCGTAAATATTTTTTCTTTTTTTTCTTTTTTTTAATCGCAATTTTTAATAAGTAGTACATTTCTATATAGTGTTATGAACAAAAAAGAAGAACTTGATGTGCTACAAAAACAAATTGAAGATAATCTTGTTTGCGAACTCAAAGATGCAGCCATGAATATGGTTTTTGGAAAAGGAAATTCTAATGCAGACATAGTCTTTATTGGTGAGGCGCCAGGAGCAGAAGAAGATAAAACAGGAGTTCCTTTTGTTGGCAGAGCAGGACAAGAACTAAATAAACTTCTCAGAAAAATTGGTTTAACACTTGATGATGTGTATATCTGTAATATTCTAAAGTATAGACCGCCTCAAAATCGAGACCCAAATATGGACGAAATTAGAAACCACACTCCTTATCTCATACAACAAATAAAAATAATCAAACCAAAAATAATTGTGACGCTAGGAAATTATTCCACCAAATTCGTACTCGCAGGATTTGACCCTGAAGGCATGAAAAAAGTAAAAGGAATTACTGTTCTTCATGGGAAAGAAAACCCTATACTTGTAGATGGAGTTGATTTCAATGTTATTCCAATGTATCACCCCGCAGCAATGCTCTATAACCCTCGACTTCGAGAAGCGATTGAGCAAGACTTCTTAATAATGGGAAAACTACTGAGTCTGGAAGCGGTTCCTAAAGCAGAAGGTCAAGGAACACTTGGGCATTTCCTTTAGTTTTATAAACATGTAATTCCTTATTTCACTATGTTTGATTTACGTCCTGCTAATGCTGATTATTTTGAGCGATTACTATGTTTTGCAAAAAAGATATTTACATTCTTTGACGCGCAACAAATAGACTATGTTATTTACGGAAGTTTTGCACTTTTCTATTATACTAAAAATACTTCTTTAGCGGTGAACGATATTGACGTGATGGTTAAGCCGGAAGATTATCCTCAGATAATTTCTTTTCTTAAAGAGCAGAATATTTCTTTTAAACAAGATGGAGATGATTTTTCTATTCAAGAAGATGATTTACTCATTGAGTTAGATGGTTGGGAGCTGGGTGGTGCGCATCTAAAAACTACTCTAGAATCGAACATTGTTTCTGTTTATGATATGAACCTTTCGTTTGTTACTTTGCATTATTTGGAAGTTATTTATGCTTTGGCACAAGCAGACCCAAATAATACTGATGCTGAGAAGATACATGATAAAATTACTTACTTGGAAGCATTTCTAGGTCGATCAATTGTAAAGGATACTGATATTGAGGAGTAACACTACATTTTTAAACAATAATCCTTCTATTCACGTTTATGGCAGAATACATTCCAGGTATGTTAACGGTTGCTAATTTTCTTATAGCATCCTTTGTCATGGTATTTGCATTATCTTTCTTGAGAAAAACAAAAAATGTAAAAGATAGAAGACCCTGGGTATTCTTACTTATAGCAGTAATCATCTTTTTCTTGATGCAATTTGTAAATATATTAGGTTTGGCGGGGTTCTTTCAAATGGATGCTTATAGATCATATTTTGACTCCATGTTTTTAGCAATTATACTCTTTACATTTGTTTTCCAGTATAATCTCATCTTAAACAGCGAGCTTATTCTTATTAGTCGTAAAAATGCAGAGATAGAAATAAGACCTAAAAAGAAGAAGAAAGTAACGCCAAAATTGGCGCAAGCGAAGAAGACAAAGAAAAAGAAGTCTAAAAAATGAATGTTCTTTAGCTGTAATTACTCGTTCTACGCAAAGCTTTATAAAGCAAACTTAATTCGCTAGAGTATAACCAATCATCTGCACTAATCGGTTTTCGGTTGTTGGAGAAGAACACAGGCAAAATTCTGCTTGGGTTTGGAGTGGTGAGTGGCACAATGGATGACATTAAATTAGGATTAAAAAATGATAAACTTATTATAGGTACTAAGCAGACCGTTAAGGCTCTTCGAAAAGTAACTGTAAGCAAAATATTTTTAGCTGCTAACTGTCCCGAAATTATTGAGGATGATATTAATCACTATGCACAACTAGTTGAAGTTCCAGTAGAGAAACTAACCATTAACTGTGATGAATTAGGAACACAATGTAAAAAACCATTCCTTATCTCAGTAGTTGGTATCGCAAAATGAAAATGAAATCATTTTCAAATATTGCACGGATGCAATAAAATGAAAGTAAAATATGATATGGATGCATTACACCGAATGTCATTATTTGAGAAAGTCACAAAGTCACGCTTGAAGGATTATTTCGAGCACAACGACAAAATATTGTTTGTTGTTGAGAATGGGTTTTTAAGAAAAGCTCTAGGCGAGAACAAAAAAAATGTTACTCGGCTTGAAGAACTCTTAAAACGACGAATCAAAATCATTGAGTACAATGACTCCATGGAGCGTTTTATTGCAAACGTCATGGCGCCACTAAAAATAGTGGAAATGAAGATTGACGGCGACGGTGTCACCATCGTAGGTCCAGACCAAAAAACGAAGGGCCTCATGATTGGATCAAAAGCTGCAAATCTTCGTATGTACGAAGGGATTGTACAAAAATACTTTCCCCAGTTAAAAGAAATCAAAGTTGTATAAAAAAATCAAGGTAACATAAAATGGCAAAAAAAGCTAGAGGACTAGGCGCAGGTAAAAAACTTATCAAACGTCATAAAGATAGTCAATGGAAAGATAAATGGTTTATCAAAAAGCACTTAGGCTTCGCTGCTAAATCCGATCCTCTTGAAGGATCATCACAAGCATCTGCAATTGTACTGCAAAAAGTACAAGTAGAAGCAAAACAGCCAAACTCAGCAATGAGAAAATGTGTTCGAGTACAGCTAATCAAAAACAGCAAACAAATTACTGCATTCCTACCAGGAGATGGCGCAACCAAACTTGTTGATGAACACGATGAAGTAGTAGTTGAGCGAATTGGTGGTGTTATGGGCCGAGCGAAAGGAGATCTTCCAGGTGTTCGATGGCAAGTAATCAAAGTAAACGATCAAGCTCTAGGAGCATTACTCTCAGGCAAAATTGAAAAAGCACGTAAATAAAGGTAATTAACATGACAGACATACTCGTATTCAACCGATGGGATTGTTCAGAGATTAAAGTAGATGATCCTGGACTAAAAAAATACATCTCTGTTACTCCAACAATCGTACCACGAACAGGTGCACGATACGCAGGAAATCGATTTCACAAATCAAGAGTTTTCATTGTAGAACGACTGATTAACAAAATCATGGTACCTGGCCGAGTTGGAACAAAGAAGCATAAAATTTCTAGTGGTAACATTACAGGAAAAGCAGCAACAGCATACAATATTGTTCTAGAAACATTTGACATTATTGAAAAGAAGCTGAATAAAAATCCGATTGAAGTATTTGTCAAAGCAATTGAAAACGCAGCACCTCGAGAAGAAATTATCACTATTGAATACGGTGGCGCTCGATACCCAAAACCAGTTGAATGTGCTCCTCAAAGACGAATCGATAGAGTTCTCAAATTTATGACGCAAGGCTCATTTAAAGCAAGCTTTAACAAGAAAAAAAGCATGTCAGCAGCACTTGCTCAAGAAATAATGAATGCATACGCTCTAAGTACAAACAGTCTAGCAATCAGTAAGAAGCTAGAAACAGAGCGACAATCAGACAGTAGTCGTTAAGGAGACTAATTTTTCTTTATTTTTAGTACTTTTTCTTTCTAAAAAGCAATCTTTTTAAAGATTTAATACTGAAATGTTCTTATGGATGTTCAAAAAGATAGAGTGAAAGGGCCAACTATTTTCTTTTTATCAATTTTTATGATTTATTTGATATCAAAAGTTTTCAGTTATATGTTTGATTCTGTTAAAATGTCTTATACTCATAATGTTCTAACTGTTGTATTTGGTTTTGTTATGATTGTGCCAACAATAATTTTCATGGTACTTTTCATAAAGAAAAAACTCAAGGCAAAATTGTTCTTACATATATCTGCAGGCGCTTATGTTCTTAGCAATATTGTTTCTTTAATGTATCCTTCATTAAACGGTGTTGCCAAAATAGGGCCTTTACCTGTTCCTATATTTGGAATATTGCTTGCAGGATTGTATTGGTTTATGCTAAATTCATATTTTAAGACTTATGCTGAAAAATATAACTAATTTTTTCTTTTTTTCTTCTTTTATCGTAAGTTTTAAAACCTCAAACTTCTCCTGAATGTATTATGGTTGGGGAAATGAATGATATTGATACTGATCCGTTTGTAGCTCTTAAGGCTCGGTTTAAGACGGAGATATCTGGAATTAATGATATTGACCAGCTTAGAGAGCTTTATGCCTCTGAAATCGCGAAGCGGGATAAATTACTTAATCATTTAGAAGAACAGAACAGAATTCTTCTTCAAAGCGCTCTTCGCAGTAAAAAAGATGACTTAGAGCGATATTCTAGCCCGAAAAATTCTTAGTTTTACTTACTAGAGGGTAAAAAACCTTACGAATGTTTAAATAATTCATTAATAATTACAATAATATGTACGTTAAACATCATCACATGTGTAAATTGTGTAGTGAAACGACTAATTGCTTCGTTTTCCCAGAGTTTTCCATGCTCTTTTCTATGTGTCGCTCTTGTTATGATGAACTTGCAGAGCTTATTTTAACGTATCCTGTAGAGACTGATATTTGCTCTTTTTGTGAACAAGAAAAACAAGTCAAAAAACTTTCTGGCTTTCCTGACTCTCAATTTTTTGGGAACATTTTTATTTGCAGTTCATGTTACCAGAGATTGCAGAATTTAATTGATCGAGAAGTAGAAGATGAGTGAACAAATACGAAAAGATATTATTAAAATTACTGAAGTAGGACAATTGTTCGATATCCTTCTTTCTTCTTGTGACTTTTTCCACACAAAAGAAGAAATAGAAAGTGTTGCAAAGGAAAAAAGAATTCTTCTTAATGGTGTTATCACAACAACAAGTGCTCCCGTAACAGTAGCTGATGAATTAATTTTACTCACGCCGCAATCAGCAGAACCAGAAGTAAATGTTAAGTATGCTATTGTTTATGAAGACGAATTTATGCTTGCAGTCAATAAACCAGCAAATTTACCTGTGCATCCTGCGGGAAAATATTATTTTAACACATTAGTATCTTTACTTCGATCTGATGGCAAGCGAGTTTACCCTATTAACAGACTAGATAGAGAAACCTCTGGGATAGTTCTTTTTGCTACAAATCCTTTTCACACGAGAGCATTACAACTCGCTTATGAACAAGAAGACTGCATCAAAACTTATTTTGCAGTTGTCTTTGGTGAAATGCAGAATCGAGAAGGAATTATTGATGAGCCATTGGCACAAGAGCAAGTAGGAGAAATACGAGACCAAATGGTTGTAAGTTCTGAGGGAAAACCTTCGCAAACACAATACAAAGAAATTGAAACACGTAACAACTTATCTTTATTACAAATTACTTTGTTAACGGGTAGACGACATCAAATACGTGCTCACTTCTCACATGTTGGTCATCCTCTTGTTGGCGATAAACAATATGGTACTGATCCAGAATTATTTGTCAAATGGCATAAAGATCCAAAAGATGCAAAAGATGAAATTGAAGATAAGCTTCTTTCCCAACGCCAATTGCTTCATTGCGCACAAGTTTCATTCACACATCCTCAAACCGGCAAAAAACTCTTAATTTCCGCAAATATTGGAAAAGACATGCTTCTTTTTATGAATAAACAAGGATTTACTAGTTTTCCGCTGATTTAAACTATCTAAATTCTATTCTTTCACACGATTTCATCCACAAGCTATATATACTCCAAAATCAGTTTTTACTTTTCAAACTTCACAAAGAGGAAGAAACGATTAAGTTGTTACTCACAAGTAAGTACATAAACGCAACATTTATATAGTAGCTTTCCCGGAAATGCTATATAAAGAGGCGGGTAAAGTGATATCTCTTTG
>CAZSZY010000018.1:0-17210 GCA_964611285.1 uncultured Methanosarcinales archaeon | reverse complement strand
GTTGACTCAACCGGGTCAGAAATCCGGTGTAGAGTGCAAGAGCAAAAGTCAGCCTAACTGGAATCATAACAAGATTGATTTCAGTAACGAAAGTTAGGTCTAGCGATCCATTAGTTCTCCTTGACTGGGGGCTAGTGTTGACCAAAAAGTTACTCCGGGGATAACAGAGTTGTCGCGCCCGAGAGCTCGTATCGACGGCGCGGCTTGCTACATCGATGTCGGCTCTTCCTATCCTGGCCGTGCAGAAGCGGCCAAGGGTGGGGGTGTTCACCCATTAAAAGGGATCGTGAGCTGGGTTCAGAACGCTGTGAGGCAGTTTGTTTAATATCTACTGGAATTGTTTATTGTCTGAAGGGAAGGACCATTTAGTACGAGAGGAACGATGGTTCGACGCCACTGGTGGATCGTTTATCCGATAGGGTATGACGAGCAGCTACGCGTTAAGAGGTAAGTGCTGAAAGCATCTAAGCACGAAACTCTCCTTGAAAAGAGACATGAGAATACCCATAGAAGATGGGGTTGATAGGACTGGGGTGTAAGTACCGAGGCAACGAGGTATTCAGCCCGCAGTTACTAATAGTTCGTACTTTTTGTATTTTTACTAGCGTGATACTTCACGAAAATCTTCTTTCTTTTGCACGGGTCTCTTCTTCATTTTTTTTCTTTTTCTAAAAAATAAAAATGATTAAGTTTATTACATACAAGAATTAGCGTTAGCTCTATTATCTTCTTTTCCTTCCCTTCTTTTTTTTACAATAAACAATTCACTTTTTTTTGATAACAAACTGCTTCACAGCGATAGTTATCTTTGAGAAACTTTTTTGAAAACTGAAAAGTTTTCGGAAAATTACTAGTTAATTCTTTTAATGACTTTGCACGATTAGTTATTATGGGACGAAATTTTAAGAAACTAAAAATATTTCATTTATCATATGCGTTCCTCTTAGAAATTTACGACGTCTTGCCCCAGCTACCTGACACTGAACTTCGCAACATGTTTTCTCAACTCCAACGCGCGGGGACAAGCGTTGTTCTTAATATTGTAGAAGGGTCAGGCAATACATCAAATAAAGTTTTCTTTAATCATTTGCAATACAGCTATGGAAGTTGTCGAGAAGTAGAAGTGCTCTTGATGCTCGCGTATGACTTGCATTATATTGACAAGAATCTTTTCTCTTTGTTATCTGATAAACTTGAAGAACTAAAGGCCAGTCTTTACAAGTTCATGCAGAGTGTTGATAAAGAAATTGTCAAGCGCGTGCCGAATTATACGTTTCAATAGTTTTTTATACTTCTTTTTATCTCTTTATCTTGTGTTGAATCAATCTCTTTGCCTAGGAATAGAAAGTACAGCGCACACATTTGGTGCTAGCGTGGTTACTTTTGATGGTGAAGTACTTAGTAATGAACGAAAACTCTTCACTACTGAGATTGGTGGTCTTATTCCTGCAGAATTATCTGACCATCATGCAGATATTTGTGATGAAATTATTAAACAAGCAATGGATAAAGCTGGCAAAACATTTTCAGAATTGAGTTTGATTTCATTTTCTCAAAGTCCAGGCATAGGCCATGCGCTTCGAATAGGAGGGGTTGTGGCTCGAAGTTTGGCGTTGCAACTAAACATTCCGCTTATTGGGGTTAATCATTGTATTGCCCATCTTGAAATTGGAAGATTGAAAGGACTTCCTTATGGAGAGAAAGATTCTGACGTGCGATGCGAAGATCCTGTGCTTCTTTATGCAAGTGGAGCAAATACGCAAGTTATTGCATACGAAGGAAAAAAATATCGCGTCTTTGGCGAGACACTTGACATAGGTGTTGGAAATTTTCTTGATACTATTGCACGAGAACTCGGTTTAGGATTTCCTGGCGGACCAAAAATTCAAGCACTGGCTGCAAAAGGTAAAAATTTTATCGAGCTTCCTTATGGTGTGAAAGGAATGGATGTAAATTTTGCTGGAATTCAGACGAAACTCAAGCAATTAATTAATGATGGAAAATATCCTATTGAAGATTTATGTTATAGTATTCAAGAAACTGTTTTTGCAATGCTTCTAGAGGTGAGTGAGCGGGCTCTTGCGCATACTGAGAAAAAAGAACTATTGCTTGGTGGAGGTGTTGCCTGCAATACTCGTTTGCAAGAAATGGCTCATAAAATGTGTCAAGATAGAGGCGCAACCTGTTTTGTGCTTCCTAATGAATTTAATGTTGATAATGCAGGAATGATTGCGTGGCAAGGCATTTTGCAATTTCAAAGTGGACAACAAACAGAAATAACTAATTCTAAAATAGATCCTTATCTTCGAACAGATGATGTAGATGTTACTTGGCGAGATTAAAACCAACGCTTTAATGTTTTCTGCTCTTCTTTAAGAATAACACTTAAGCTGAGAAACTTATCAGGGTCGTTTATTCCTAATTTTTTTATTTCTTCTTTTGCAGCTTTCAGGAGCGTGTCTGTATCAGAGATTTCATCGCTTCGAACTGGCCTGATAAGTGAGTTTCGCACACCCTCTCGAACAACCCAGACGCCAAGTGGCACCGTGTATTCTTTAGTAATAGTGCGGAAAATTACTACTCGTCCTTGCTTTTTTTGTTTTTTTAGAAAGTGTAGAATTGGAAGTCTTGCTGCGTAGTAACCGCCTGTTGTATTTTCTGCATATTTTTTTCTTCCTTGTGCGAACTCATGATCTTGTCCGACAATGATTTCATCTCCTTGATTGTAAATAGTATCTTTGTTGACGTATTCAATTAATTCAAAACTCCAATCACCAGGCATCATAATGATAACATAATAATTTCCTAAATAATTTCCTGTAAATAAAGTTGGGTTGATGTCGGGGTAATCTAGAACTGTTAATCTTATCTCTTTTGCAATATTATCATCAACTGCGGTGATTGCCCATTTAGTTGGAACAATCTTTCGATCTATTCCTAAAGTTCCAGTACTAAGAAGTCTTGTGAGATAATACTCATCAAAACCTTTTTTTCCAAGTTCTTCCATAGCATCTTGCGCCTTAACATCCGTATCGCTTGTAGCACTTTCAATTTGTTTAGGAATTTTAGGATTGGACGTAAGGTCCATCTTTTTTAGTAATGCGCTTGGGCCATGAGGCATTGCTTGATCATAGAAAGAAGCGTTAAGCGAGAGTGGTTTTTCAAGTTCAACTTCAGAGTCAACAGGGAGAGCACTTTTTGCAATATCTTGGGTTGTTTCTGAAAATTTATGTTTAATGTTCTTTACTTTTATTTTTAATTGTGAGTTAATGAGTGATTGTCTTTGTTTGAGAATATTATTAATGTCGTTGTTGGTTTTAGCTAAGAATTTAGGGTTGTCTAATGTGGTGTTATTTTCTTCATCAACGAGTGCACCAACATTGACTTCAGGATAACCATAGCTACCAATAAGAACATTTGGCGTTTTTCCTGAGAAAGTGCTTTTTGGAACGGGTCTACTAAATAAGATACTTTTTTCTGGTTCGCCCTTCTTACCCAGTTTCATAGTGTTGTAAGGAAACGTTTTCTTTTAAATATTAGGGGTGGTCTTTAAAAAGGAAATTTCATTCTTCTCTTTTATGACTAACTTATCTTTGGGGAAAACATTGACTTTGGCAGCAATTGTAGCTAGTACCCTTTTCATAACTCAAAAAGCTATTGCGCAAAGGATCCCTAATAGTCCTCCTGCTTGGGTCTCAAAAATAAAATTTTCTGATGGTGAAAAAGAATTTTTTAAAAATTTACACTCTAGTCCCGAGGCGATTTTATATAGAGCTAATGATCTGAGAAGATATACTGGTGTTTGTACAGCTTTAAAGTTTACTGAGCATGCAATAAAATATGCATATGAGATAAAAAATACCAGGATGTATTATGATTTAATGTCCCATCACCAATCGCTAAAAACTGAATGCACTGCTTTGCGAAAGGAAGAAAAATTTAGAGCTGATATGCAATTTGGTATTTTCTTAGATACCACCAATCAAATTCTTGTTTATGATTATCTTGATGCGACTTTGAAAGGAACGCCTGAAGATTCAGCTGCATTAGAACATAGTGCATTATTTAATGGGCGGGGAATAATTTTTTACTCCGCAAGAAAAGAATATAAATTAACTTCTTTTCATCCTCTGGGTGATGAAAAAGTAAAATTATTTTCTCAAAGCGATAAAACGTTGTTTACTTATCAAGTTCGTGGCTTTGATAAAAAAGGAACAACAAAGAAGTTTTCTAAAGGACGAAATTTATTTCATTATAAAATACCTAGAAATAATTAATCAACTTTTTATTTATTTTTCTTTTATCTTATAGGCTGATCATTTTTCATTACGTTTCTGCTCGCCTGCACGTCTTGCTACGCAGAACTTACTATCAATTTCTTGATCAACTGTTATTGTAAATTCTCCGACTCCTGGAGATATAGATGTTATAGGTTGTCCTTCATTATCCTTCATTTCAGTGATTGTATGTGTGATAAGTTTAGTTGGCGTGATGATTTCAATAGTGTCGCCAACTTCAGTTTTGTTTTTTGCAAGGAAGGTTGCTTCTTTTGTTTCACTTTTGTAATTTGTAAGAATGCCAGTGAAGACATGTGTTTGGAGCATAGTGTTTTTGTCGTAACGTTGACCTTGCTCTTCAGGACGGCCTTTGAGAAACCCAGGAATAAATCCTCTATTGCCCACGCTTTGTAATTCAGTGGTAAGTGTTTTATAGTCTGGAATTTTGCCCGTGTCTATTTGGTCAATTGCTTGTCTGTATGTTTTAGCAACGACGGCAACATAATTTACTCCTTTATTTCTGCCTGCGATTTTAAATGAACAAATACCAATATCCCAGAGGTCTTTGAGATATTTAATTGCGCATAAGTCTTTTGAGTTCATAATATATGTGCCGTTCTCGTCTTCGTACGCGTCATGATATTCTCCAGGCCGAAGGTTTTCTTCTAATACTTTATATTGCCATCTACAAGATTGTGCGCATACACCTTGATTAGCATCTCTGCCTGTCAGGTAATTTGATAAAAGACAACGTCCACTGTAGGAAATACAAATTTCTCCATGCACGAAAGCTTCAAACTCCATTGCAGGATTTTTTTCAACAATTGTTTTCATTTCTTCTAAGGATAATTCTCGTGCGAGGATGATTCTCTTTATGCCTTGGCTTCCCCAGAACTGTGCACTTGCCCAATTTACATTATTTTGTTGTACAGAAAGATGTAACTCCACGTCTGGATGGTTAGAACGGAAGTATTGGATAATCCCCGGATCGCTGACAATGAACGCGTCAGGGTTAAGTTCTACGAGTTGGTCGATTGCCGCAAAGAAAGGTTCTAATTTTTCATTATGCGGATAGATGTTTGTTGTAACATAGACTTTTTTGTTTAGGTCGTGAGCGTATGTAATTATTTCTTTAATTTCGCTTGCATCAAATTTGTTTTCTTTTGTCCGAAGAGAAAATCGAGGTACGCCTGCGTAAATTGCATCAGCACCAAAAGCGAATGCAAACTTTGCTTTTTGCAGGTCTCCTGCGGGAAGAAGAAGTTCGGGCACGTTTTTATTTGTCATCTTCAAATTGAATGGGTTTATCTTGTACGTAACTTCCTCTATTTCCTAGAATAAATTGCTCTGCTTTTTGCAATTCACTACCAAGGTATGCTGCGTGCATAAGTGAATCAACAAGTTCTTTTCTTAAAATAGTATAGTAGATACTCTCAGCATCTTCACCAACAACGGAACATTCGTATATTTTATCTTTAGAATAGTGATGAGCGTAAATGAGTTTAGTATCTAGTATTGGATCTATGAGAAAATAACCTTTTTCATCTATAGTCCATTCTGTAGGATTTTTCTCTGCAGTTATTTTTTTTATAGGTGGTTTTTCGTTCATGGTGCTAGAAATAGCTTGTTCTTTTTATAGATAACTAAAGAAAACTTATTTTCCAAATAAAATATTAAAGAATACTGGCTCGTCGTTCCATGTTACAGGAGTTCTCCAAGATGCAGAATTCTTAATTGTTTTTGGATTTGCAGGTGCAGGAACTAGTTCTACAGCTTTATTGCTGGTAAATGAGCCGGTACAACAAGTAAATCTATATGTGTAATCACCAATAACGCCTAATTTGATAGTGCTTTTATCATCGCCAGTTCCATCTAAACCATCACACCGACTTGCAATCAAGTCAGAAGAAAAACCTAGACTAATGTTATTTGGAAAAACACATCCTTCTATATTGTTACAACCTGCACTACAAAGACCTGTAGTACCAACAGTACAATCTGAATTACATGTTCCTCTATTGATAGTAAAATTATATTGAATGTGCTGGCCTCGAGAAATCTCTAATTCTTCATTAGGTCCTTGAAAGGTACCAAATTGAGTGAATAATGTATGAAAACCAGACGGGATTGTTCCCGAATACTCGCCTGTTTGATTGGTTTTGCCAATAATAGTTCTTGTACCAATATTATTATCTGAATTATATACCGCCACAATATCCGTGTTAGGTACAGGAAGTCCTTTTTCAAAAACATATCCTGAGAGTGTCGCTGGACAATCAGGGTCTGGACAAAGTCTACAATTTCCTTGTGTCTGAGTGACTGTTGAATAGAAATCTTCAGGACAAACGCTATCGTTTACACCGCATGGATAACAATTACCGCAAATTTCAACTGCGCCAAAACCAGTAACGCTATCTGGAGAACCACCACAAACAAGAGATTCAAAGTTTGGCTGGTCACTACATGCTCCTGTAAGAGCCATAGTTAGTCCTATGCTTAATAGGGAAAAAACCAACATAACAAGTAGAACCTTACCTCTCATGGTATAAACATTGCAGGTCGTTATTTATAAATGTTTCTGGGGTTTGTCTTATTATATGGGGGGAAGAAAACGACCATCCACTTTGAATAACGGGTCTCTGAAGACTTGATCTAAGTGAATTGGTGCATGTACATCCCCACCAAACCAATTATTGCTTCCAATAGCCATGTGCGCGGTTCCCGCAGCTTTCTCATCAACAATTGTAGTGCCAATGATTTTAGCATTTTTATTAAGACCAATACCTAGTTCGCCAATACGACGAATACCCCAAGTACTTTTTGCCATGCTATGTGCTTGAGCAATACTTTCTTGCAAAAGACGACTTTCAGCAGATTTATTCCAAGAGATTATATCGCTTTTTTTAATTTGACATTTCACAGGTCTTTGAACAACTATTGTTCTTTTAGTGGTGCGAACACTACCATCAATAACCAATGTACCCTCAACAGTTTTAGCTTCGGGCGCCACGTATACTTCAGCAGGTATAGCATTTCCACCAGTTCCTGGTTGCGTGTATCGTCCCGAAGCAATAATTGCTTTTCGTCCACGAAGACCCACAGTAATATCCGTTCCTGCTTTTGTTAGAATATTTATTTCATTTCCATTATCAAGAGCTTTTTTTATTCGCTCTCCTTTTCGTTCCATTACCCGAGTATCTGTTTCTAATGGTTTAATGATGTTAGAGAGTTTGTTATTATTCACCATTCCAAGACTTGCCATGGAAATAAACCGATGTCCCTTTTCTTTACAATATCTTCGAAAAGAACTTCCAAGAAAAGCCATTTGGCCCATACGATTAGATGCATTGATAATAATTGCACTTTTTGGCTGAAGTTTTCTTAATTGCTTAAGCATTACTAAATCAGCTGGTTCGCCTCTGGCTTTTGTTGTTTGATAGACTGTAGAATGAGTTATACCTAAGTTATTTGCAGCAAAACTATACGCATTAGTAAATACGGGCGCGAGCATTTTGCTTGCTTCATATCCCTTGTCACCAATAATTAAGAGTTCTTCGTTAGTGATTCCCAAGTTATTTTTGATGACATTTTCAAAAGCAGATATAGGAATTTTAGATTGAAATTTTGCAATGTTTACTGAGAACATAACTTATTTTTCTGCTGGCGCTTCTTTTTAAACATATGGGAATGAGCTCTAAGCAATAACCACGGAAACTACCGTTACCTGGCTTGTCTGTAAAGCAAGCAACGATAAAATTTCTTTTTATCTGGCTTACCTTCGGTAAGCTTTATAAATGCTGGAGAAGTCCTTGTCTCTATTATGGTAAAAGATGCATTACGAGTAACTCGGCGACTTTCACGGCTTCGTGGACGAAACAGAGCCCCTCGACCAAAAACATTCAAAACAAAAGACGCAGCAGAATCTTGGGCTAAAGAGCAAGGTTTCAAAGATTTTCGTGTAGAAAACCTGAAAAATGATGAAGCTAATCAAGCAAAGTATCGCGTTATTGTAGAAATTTAGATTTTTCACTATTTTCTTCTTCGTTATTATTTCTTAGTACTTTGAAAACTTTTTAGTTTGCGAACCGCAGGTTTTTTAAGTGAATGATTATTAGATTTTTCCCATGGGACTTTTCGAAAATGTGCTTTCTTCAAATCAAACACTCATTAAAAATGAGAATGCACTAGACTATGAATATTTGCCAAAAAATATTCCTTACAGGGAACAAGAACAACAATACTTTGCAACTTGTATTAAACCACTTTTTGCTCAGCGTTCAGGAAGAAACTTACTTATTTTTGGGCCTCCGGGAGTAGGAAAAACAGCCGCAGTTAGACACGTGCTTCGAGATCTTGAAGATGAAACAGATGATGTTTTTTCTTTGTACATTAATTGTTGGCAATACAACACGAGTTACAAGGTTATTGTAGAAATTTGTGAGCAACTTGGTTATGCGTTTACTCAAAATAAAAAGACAACCGAGCTCTTTAAAATCGCAACTGTTCTATTAAATAAAAAATCTGTAGTGCTCGTCTTTGATGAAATAGACAAGGCAGAAGACTTTGACTTTTTGTATACGATTGTTGAAGAGGTTTATCACAAAACAATTTTCCTTCTCACTAATTATAAATCGTGGCTTATTAGTCTTGATGAACGAATAAGAAGTCGTTTAACACCTGAGCTTCAAGAATTTCGTTCATATAATGCAGTTGAAACAAAAGGAATTCTTAAAGAAAGAATTGGCCATGCATTTAATGAAGGTGTGTGGGAAGATGATGCATTTGTACTTGTTGCTGAAAAAACATCGCAACTTAAAGATATACGAAGCGGATTATTTTTACTTAAAGAAAGCGCTCTTTTAGCAGAAGAAAAATCTCAGAAAAAAATAACTGCAGAACACGTTACGCAAGCAATTAAAAAACTAGATGATTTTACCATAAAAAATAGCGCAGAACTTACTGATGACGAACAATTTATTTTCAAGATTGTAAAAGAACATAGTGGAAAGAAAATTGGTGATTTGTATTCTGAATATGAAAAGCTTGGCGGGAAAGCAAGTTATAAGACTTTCCAGCGAAAAATAGCAAAGCTCGATGAAGGAAAGTTTATTCATTTAACCAAGAAAAAAGGCGCTGGTGGTAACACTACGATTGTGGAAAAGAAATTGACTGACTATTAATGTTCCAGATACTAGTTATTATGTTCCACAATATATATGTTGTAAGACTATTTATTCTTATCTTTATATTGACTTAAGCAAGATTTATATAACTCGAGGACACTCTTATTCTCGGGGGAAATGGATATACATATTACATACGAAACGTTGTTTGACTTGCTTAGAAAGGAGAGAAGCCTTGAAGAGCTACAAGAGTTAGATAAACAATTCTGGCACTACGTTATTGATTACCTTAAAGAACGACAAGCATTCTACGATAAAATATCTTCAATAGAACAAGAGAAAATGAGAATTCAACTGAATAATATTAAACGAATTCTTAGAGAAATTTATGAACGACGAGAACAAAAAATTCTACAATTAGCAATTAATGTTATTAGAACAGAAAACGTTGGTTTTGTAGACACAAGAAACATGCTCTATGAAGAACGACTCTTATTTGATGAATCAATTACTTTACTAAAAAAATACAAAACAGGTGTGCTTGATCAAATCTTTATTCATGAAGTACCAACAATGGCAGCAAGTGACTATGCAAAAGATGATATCGTTGCAGAAACTAAAGCAGCATCTGCTTCTACATTATCAACACGTGGTTTTGATTCTGAAAGAAACACGCCTAACGTCGATGAAGCTAAGCTAGAAGATGATGGTGTTACTCCAACAGCAAACGAAGAGCGAGTTCCAGAAGAACCAACCGAAAAAGCACCTGAAAAATTAGTGACGACACAATCAACACAAACAAAAGAAGGAACACTTCTTGTAAAATTCATTAATGCAGTACCAAAGTTTCATGGAAGAGACAAGGAAATCTTTGGACCGTATGATGTAGGCACAATAACTTCTTTACCTGAAAATATAGCAAATATACTTCTTAAGAAAGAAAAAGTAGAAAAAGTTGTAGCTGAATAATTACCATTTATATTTTTCAAAAGATTTTGGCGAGTACAATTCATGGTATCCAAGTAATACAGCCATTTGAAATTCTTTTTTGGAAAGCCATAGATTCTCATAAAATGTATTGATGGTGGTAGGTTGAATACGTCTATTTCTTAATAATTCAATTATTTCACCATAATATGTTGCTCCATACTCTTTTTCAAGTAGTTCACAAATATTTTTTGTTCCAAGAAAGAAATTCTTTTTCTCATTTTGTCTTTGCAAAAATGAATTGTAAAGAACTTCTAAATTAATTTCTCCTGGATCTTTTTTGAGTTCTTCTGCTTTTTGTTTATATGCGCTCATTGCACGTTCAACAATATTAATATCGGTTCTTTTTCCACGCTTTATTCCTAAATCTAAATAAAAATAATAATCTTGCAATTCCACATAGTATAAATTATAAAGACTATTTTCGTCAACCATTTCAACAAGAAACTCATTTGCAGGAATAAGATCTTCTTCAAGAGCTTGGACATAAGAATCAATAGAATATTCTCCAACTTTCAAATGTTCTGGCCTCTCTTTTTGAAAAAAACTAATATTTATAGGGTCATCAAAATTGTCAAGATATATCTGAACGCTAGCTATATTTTCATTTTTGGCAAATTCAGGTTCGTCTTTAACAAGATGTTTGAAAACCAGTTTATTTTTTTCATTATATCCTTGTAAATATGAGACTATATATTCCTGACCTGTAAAAACCATTCCTGTTGTGGGCGTGTGACAAGGAGATTCTTGCATACCCGATCCTGTCTTCTGTTTTCCTGGTGGTACGAAAACAATTTTATCTCCTGGGTCCAGTAATACTGCTTCGTCAGTTTCCATTATTATATTACCACGTATAATTTTCAAATTCCTTGATTTTGAATTTGGTTTCGTATCCATACACAATTGCATTTTGAAATTCTTTTTTCCCTAACCAATGTGCATCGTAAAACATTTGAACATCCTTTATTTTTACTCCGTTATTTGCAAATCTTCTGATTATATCACCATATGTTTTTAGTTGATACATTTTAGTTAAGATTTCACAAACGTTTCTTGTGCCTTCAAAAAATATTCTTCGTTGTCTTATTTCTTCTTTAAATCCTTTAAATCCTTTAGAAAATGAATAATCTAATTTTTCATTATCTTCTTCTGCTTGTTCTTTTTCACTTGCATAAATTTCTTCATAGTCTTCAAACGTGTTTTTTTTAGTTCTACTAAGTTCTAAATCTAAATACCACATATAGTCTTCAACAGAAATATTATACGCGTTTCTCTTTGGTGCTTGTTTTGCAAGTTCTACAAGAAATTCGTTTGCAGCAATAAAACTCAAATCTTTTTCATCAAGAAAATCATCAATTGTAAATTCAGAAACTTCTTCATGATCTCTTCTTCTTTTTTCAAAGAAACCTTCAATGAGAGATTGCTGCGCTACTTCTAGCTCAAGATACCCTTCAACAATTGGATCATTTTCATCAAAATCGAATAATGGTTTGCCTTGGGTCATGTGACCAAAACGAGGAATTTGATTTTTTGATAAACCTCCTACACTAGAAACAATGTACTCAACTCCACTGAAAATACCTATTACTCCATCACCACAATGTTGAGAAGATTTTAATAAAGATGTATTGCCTGCTTCCCCATTATAATAAATAACCACATCTCCTGGTTTTATTTGAAGTGCTTCTATAAGGTTCATTGCTGTACTTATACTTTTCAAAAATTGTTATATAAACTTTCTGGTGGTGTTTTCGTCACAACTAAATTGTGATTTTACACAATCTTTAAAACTACTAAGGTATTTTCTAACTATTATGGCGACCATTGAGTTCTCTCGTTTTACCTTCCGAGTTGATGGGAAAGAAGTTATTGGTACGTATGGAAAGCGATATCAATTTCGAACTCTTCTTTCTGACTTTACTAGTATTGACTCTGCTGTTGCATTTAAAGAAGCTGTTTTGGATTTTCCAAATGTGAGTGAGAAAACTGCTGATAATAAACTAAACAGAATTCTTCATGCTGGTCTTCGGAACATGACGCATATTCTTAATGGAAAAAAAGTAATCTTTATTGACGGTGCAAGTGAAATTCCTCTCTTAGGAAGTGGAGAGTTTGGTGTTATAGATAGAAATACAAATATCTTAGAAGTAAAGCCCGTCACAGGATGTAATTTGAATTGTATTTATTGTAGTGTTGATGAAGGTGTTAATAATAAAGTATGTGATGTGCTTATTGACCCCGAATACTTAGCAAGTGAATGCGGAAAGCTTGCAAGTCAGAAAAAACATCCTGTAGAATTTAATATAGGTCCTCATGGAGAACCACTATTATATCCCTTTATTGAAGATTTAATTGCTGAGCTTCGAGAAATTCCTCATTGCAGTGTTATTTCAATAAATACAAACGGTACAATGCTAACTAAAAAGCTTATTGGTGATTTAAAGAAAGCAGGATTGTCTCGAATAAATTTATCACTTAACACATTAGATGAAGAAACAAATGATGTCTTATCAGGAGCAAAGTATCCAACGAAAAAAGTTTTAGAAATGGTAGCTTATTGTAAAGAAATAGGTTTGTCAGTATTGCTTGCGCCTCTTGTTGTTCCAACATATAATGATAATCCAAAAAAAGATATAGCTCCGCTTGTAAATTTAGCAAAAACTATTAAAAGTCCTTATCCAACAATTGGGTTTCAAAAATTCTTGGAGTACAAAGGCGGAAGAAATCCTGCGAAAGAAATAAGTTTTGAAATGTTTAATGCATTACTTACTCCTTTTGAAACAGATGAACTTGTTTTAACACCAAAAAAAGATTACAATCCGTTTAAAATTTATGAAGATAAAACTATTGAGAAACCCATGAGTAAAAATCAAGTTGTGAAAGCACAGATAGTTTCTCCAGGCCGAGAAAAGAACGAAACACTTTGCGTTGCGCATGATCGAGTTATTACAGTACGTGGTTTGTATCAAAACAAAGGAAGCGCAAAAATAAAACTTGTTCGTGATAAACACAACATTTATGTAGGAGTTCCTGCGTAAAAAGATTATTATGGTTTATTCAAAAGTATCAAAATCAAAAAAGTGTTTCTCAAAAGAAGTAATATTTGGATTGGTTCAATATTTCTCATTTGCTATTGTTGCAATAACATTAGTATCTCTTCTCTGGTCGAAACCCTTTCTTCTTTTAGTAGTTATTCTTGTAGTTAGTGCTCTTACGCTTCTTCAGAAAAAAGAAATGAGAGAATTAAAACTCTTTATTGTTATATCTTTAGGAGGCGCATTTGCTGAGACTGTTGCTATTTATTTTGGCACGTGGTCGTACGCACTACCTCAATTTATAGGCATACCTTTATGGCTCTTTCCCATTTGGGGGCTCGCAGGAGTGTTTATTAAACGTTTAGCAGAAGTTTTTTAACTAAGTAGTTCTTTACGCCTTTTATGAAGCTTCCTGAAGTTATAGCCGATATAAGTGAAAGTCTTTCTCGAGGAGAGTTTATTTGCTTATTCTGTCATTGTGCTGTCACGTATAGTGGTCGAGCCGAGAGTTATTTGGACTTTGGAGATAGACTTATTATGATAAAACAAGATAGGTCAGTTCTTATTCATCAGCCAGAAGGAGGCACTCCAATTAATTATTTACGACCTCCAGCAAATATTAATTTTAATTTAGAAACTGGCGGGGATACAGACTATATCCTTTTTAGAGCAAGTTGTAAGGAAGATGAAATAGATGTAGAGATTATAGCTGTGTATGATTTATTCTCTCAACGATTAGATGATGGACAAAAACAAGACTTGTCAGGTAATGAAGCTGAGATGAGTGATATGCTCCGAGATAATCCTAAAATGATTAGTAAAGATTTTCAACCATTAAGTCGAGAAGAACACACCAAATATGGCTTTATAGATGTTTTTGGCCATCTTGGGGATGGAACGCTAGCAATAGTTGAATGTAAAAGATATACTGCAGGTCTTGCAGCAGTTACGCAACTTCGGCGTTATGTTGAAAAGGTAAAAGCTGACAAAGGAATTGATATGGTTACAGGGATAATGGCTGCACCAGCAATAACTGCAAATGCATTTGAAATGATGACTGACTGGGGATTTAGCTTTGTACGTGTGGAACCTCCAAAAAGAAATGTGCGTGGAAAGCGACGTCAGAAAAAAATAGAACATTTTTTTTAACGTGAAAAGCCAAAAATATTATTTGCTTTGATGAATTGATATTCTGTTTCTTTTGTACTAAACTCATCAAATTCTCGCTCAGATGGGATGTGAGGAAATTTAATTGTTAATTCTTCTTTTAGTTGATTCTTAAACTCAGTACTAAAATTTCTATCTCTAAGCACATCTCTAAGATTCTCTTCGTATTGTTGGATGTTTCTTATCATTCGAGCTTTTAAGTTTATTTTTCGTTCCTGAAAATTTTCAAAAGCATCTCTTGTTTTAAAAATTCTGTTTAGAATGTCGTTTCTTACATACCCTTCTCTAATGAGTGCATATTTAGGTTTGTTTTCTTTAGTGTTCACATATTTGTATGTTCTTTCTAAACTATCAATTTCCTCAAGGATTGCATTGCAAAAGTTTTTATTCATATTCACAAGAGCGCTTTCATGAGGGAAAACATTATCTGCAGCATTCTTATTTCTGGATGAAATAAATGCCGCTTCTGGGTTTGCCAACTGTTTTCTTGCAAGATTATGTTCAAAATATATATTTCTTTTGTTTGTTCTAAAATAGTTAACTAAATCGTATAATGCATTTTTTTCATCAAAAAGAAAAATGTAATCAAACTCACTCAAAAAAACTCTTTCTTGAAGTTCCATGCTCAGAAATTCAGCGACATATGTGGCTTGATTAATACTTGCATCAAGAATTGAATACTCCTTATTTTTTGGACCTACACTATTAAAGATGTATCCTTCAATGGTTTCTATAATGTTTTCTATCATTTTAGTTTCATATAAAATTATAAATAAAAATTATAAAAAGAATTAGTAAATTTGCGTAGTAGTAACAGTTTTTGTTACTTTCTTTGGCTTACCAGATTTCTTAGTAGCCTTCTTTGCAACTTTTTTAGCTACTTTTTTCTTAGCCACTTTCTTCTTTTTGGCAGGAGCTTTCCTTTTAGCTGGCTTTCGCTTTGCTACTTTTTTCTTTGCAACCTTTTTCACAGCTTTTTTCTTAGCAACTTTCCTTTTAGCAACTTTTGGGGTAGCTTGTTTTTTAGCTACCTTTTTAGTTGTCTTTTTCGCTACTTTCTTGCTCGCCTTTTTTTTATTCACTTTCTTCTTCACGGGAGCTCTTTTAACTGCTTTTTTCTTAGCGACTTTCTTTTTAGCAGGCTTTCGCTTTGTTACTTTTTTCTTAGCTGTTTTTTTTGGCTTAGCTGGCTTGCCACTAACAACAGTTGGCTGCCGAACAATTCTCATTTTAGTTCCTGGCTTAGGTGGAGGAACTAACTTGAGTTGCTTCTCAACTAGTTGTTTCTTGCCTTCAACATACCAAGCACTTAATGTTAAACCAATAAGAGCTCCAATAACAAACTCTAAGATTAGGTTAGGATATAATGCTGCTCGGTACGTAGTTGCATAGACCACAAAAATAATGGTTGCTGCGATAAATAGATAATTAAATTTGTGCATGGTCTTTAGCTTGCCGTGCTCAGTAGTTATTCGATAAAGGAAGTATGCGTTAAGAATGATTAAAGCAAATTTTCCTGCTTGAATGAAACTAGTTGAATACATTAATAAACTCAAGAATAAGAGCACAAACGTAAGATAGTTAATAATTAGTCCTGAACGTTTCATGGTAAAGTTTATAATCCGGAGAGCGTATATAAATGTTTTCATCTATGAGTAGTGTTATTATCTTGTTCTCGGCAACCTTTATAAATAACTGAACTGTTTCAGGGTTTAACAATGGCAAAATGTGATATTTGTGGGGAGAAGGTACAAACAACCTTTCTGGGTAAACTACTAGGGACTATTATCAAGATAAATGGCAAGAAAAAGTATGTTTGTCGATCCTGTCAAAAGCAGCATTCTGACCTTAAAACTCAATTTTAATCTTCTCGCCTCCTTAGCATAGTGGCTAGTGCATCCGCCTCGTATACAAAAACAGAGTTTTTGAATCTCGAAAAACTCGTTTTTCAAGAAAGCGGAAGGTCCCGAGTTCAACTCTCGGAGGGGGCTTATTACTTTCGTTAAAAGCCTCCAGAAGGGAAATCAGCGGATATAAATTGACAAAAGTTATCCTAAATAAAAGCTAATGTTTAAATAAAGGATATCAATTATTATACTATTAAAGGGTGTATTGATTGCTGACGAGGGAGAATGCTATTTGTCTTTTACTTAATCTTTCTAGTAGAAATGAGATTAGTGGTAAAACTAAATTAAATAAATTGCTTGCGCGTTTAAATTTAAAATTAATTCCTGTAGATGTAAAGTTTACTCTTAATAAAAACGGTTCGTGGAATTCTGAATTAGGTGATATTGAAGATTCTTCTTATTTTGCATGGGAAACTTATAATTTTGCAGGTGGACAGCAAAAGAAGTTAGTTTTGTTAGCTGAGGGTCGTCGTAAGTATGAAGAATGTTTACTGCCTGAGTTAAATGAAATATTAACTAGTCGAGAGTTGACTGACTTAAGAAATGAAATTTTTGAACTAAGTAAGTTGAGTGCTCAAAATATTGCAGATAATGAACATCGTCATTTATTGGTGGATATTGAAGATAGGCAAAAGTTACTTGAACGAATTAATGAAAATGCTGTGAATATGTTTGATTATTATGATTATTCAAAAAAAATATCTTCTGATTCTA
>CAZSZY010000017.1:17624-19521 GCA_964611285.1 uncultured Methanosarcinales archaeon | reverse complement strand
ACAAACTTTTCTTCATCTTCAGGACACACAAAAGTCATTGCGTAACCTTCTTCGCCTTGCCGTCCTGTTCTACCTATACGATGTACATAGAATTCTGTTCGTGGTGGAACGTCGTAATTAACAATAATATCAACATCTTTTATGTCAAGTCCTCGAGCAGCTACATCTGTTGAGACTAAAACAGAAAATTTTGCATCTTTAAGCTCGCGCATGCATTTCTCTCTATTTTTTTGTTCAAGTGAACTACTAAGAAGTCCTGCAGAAATGTTGTTTGCAGTGAGAAACTTATGTACAGCAGCAACTTTTATTTTGGTATTCACAAAGACAATTGCTCGCTTAAATTTTTCTCCTTGGAAAAATTTTACAAGCAAATCATTTTTTTCGGAAATATCACAGAATAATATATCTTGAATAATATTTGCAGGAATGAGCTCGCCCACACTAACTAAATCATAATCTACAATTGCTTTTTGTACGAATAGATCTACTTTTTCAGTAATTGTTGCTGATGCTAAAACTACTTGCGCCGTAGAACTTACTCGACTTCTAATATATACGCAATCGTCATAAAAACCATTATCAAACATTTGATCAGACTCATCAAAAATAAGTGCAGAAACATCTCCGACTTTAATTACTTTAGAATTAATATGCTGAATTAATCGTCCAGGTGTTGCGACAACCACTTGTAATCGCCGAGAAAGAATTTTTTTATCAACGATTAAGTCATGCCCACCATAAAACATGCCAACATTAAAACCCATAATATCACCAAATCGCTTTAGCTCAGTTCCTATTTGTAAACAGAGTTCTCGTGTTGGCACAATAATAAGCATTTGTATGTTTTGTTTAGGATTTATTCGACTAAAAAAACCAGCGCTAAAGCCCACAGTTTTTCCACTACCTGTTCTTGAGGTAAACACAACGTTTCGTTTGGCAACTATACGAGGAATAATTTCTTGTTGCACGTCCGTTGGAGTATCATAGCCCATAGTAGTTAGAGCATTAATAGTCTCTTTTTTTAGACCTAGATTCTGAAAGGTTTCAGTCATAATAAAGTAAAGAAAGACTCGCTGCTTATAAAGGATGTGTTAAAAGACCTACTTAGCCAATCTTATAAACTCTAAAGATTGTAACATAATCATGAAAGAAGAAAAACAATGGTTTGTCTATATTCTGGAGTGCCAAGATAGTTCTTTATACACAGGAATTACTAATGATATAGAGAAGCGAATGAAAGTGCATCAATCTGGAAAAGGTAGTAAATATGTTGCTCAAAAAAGATTCAAGCGGTTGCTTCACACAATAAAAGCCATTGATAAAATTGATGCTGCTAAAATGGAATATAAGATTAAACAATTACAAAGAGAAGATAAAATAACATTTTTTATGAAACATCCGATGCTTGATTTTTCCGTGACTAAGAATACTTCACTCTAGTTCTCTCTTCAAGACTTTATGATGCTCATTAAGTTCCTTAAACTTATCTATATCACCATTGGGCATGTCAGGATGCAAGTCCTTTGCAAGAAGTTTATACTGTTTAGTAACAGACTCAAGATCAACATAATCTTCATCCAGTCCAAAAAATTCTCTAGCTTTCGTTCGTTTCTTCTCAACATCGCCATGTTCTTGAAAAATTTCAACAAACTCCCCAATAGACATTTCTCCACCTAAAACCATAATAATATGCCTATCTATAACTTTCAGAACCACTAAGAGATTATCAACAAACTTATTGAACTTGTTGTACGTAAAAATGCATTGTTGATCATTAATCCACCAAGAAACACTCGCTGGTGCGCGCTTAATAACCACTCGTTCTTCACTTACTTCAACATCATCCTTAGTTAATCCCAATTTTCTAAACTTTTCAAAAATAGAATTAGCATACTGT
>CAZSZY010000017.1:885-17524 GCA_964611285.1 uncultured Methanosarcinales archaeon | reverse complement strand
AGAAGAAACCCCGCAGGACTAAACAAACATATCAACTTTAAAAGAGAAAGTGAAAAGGGTAACGCAAGAAAAGAACCTACAGAAGTAATGTGTATTCAGTGTAAGAAGAAGTTTATCTTGCCATTCAAACCTCGAAAACCAGAAGTCTATTGTGATGATTGTTTTAAGAAAAAAAACAAAAAATAATTATTTGATTAAACTACATTCTTAGTTAAAAATCAAGCAGCTCCATTTGGTGAAAAGCCAGATTCATCTTCTAGTTTATCAAAAAAAGTATAAGAATTTACAGCGTCAAAAAATTGAGCATAAGTTAATTTACCATGAAAAGCGTAAATATCTGCACACTCTAAATGTAAATTGACTTTTTGAAAACCATCCAAAGAATTATATTTATGAGCGATAACACTAACATCAAATTCTTGATTTGAATCTATTTCATTTATATTCTGAACAAAGTAAGGCCAGTACTCTTCAAAAAATTCTCTCATCTTTCGTACACGATAAAGACCCCCCACCATTTGCACAGTTCTACCAAAAGCTTCAAATTGATAAGGCGTACCATAAACAAAATTATTAATAAAAGTAGATTTTCTTTCTTTAACTTTTTTAATTAATCCTTTAGGAAGTTTCTTCTCCAAGTCGCCTTCTTCTTGCGAGGAGTTATCATTAAAAGGAATTACTTTAACCATAAAAAAGCTAAATCACTCCTTATTTTTAAATATTGTTAAAATTTATTTAGAATAAAAAAGAGTTTTAATCAAAAGTTCAAAGTCTTTTTGCGGAACCACGCTAAATATTGCGGCTTGCTACATTTTGAGTTTAAGTTCCAAAGAGCTTTGTTCTTTCAATTAAAACAATAAGAAGTATTCAAATCCATTTATAAGCATTTCTTTTCAGTAAAATCCACTAATGTAGCAAACTAATCAAAATAGTATCTTAAATAACTCATAAACAAGCCAAAAATAAAAACCACCGAAGGCAAAAGCAGGTACGACCAAGATAGTGAAGTGGCCATCGTCTTTTTGGAGATAGTTATACGCCCATAACTTTCTGGATAAAAACAATTCAATTGATTTACCAAATAAGTATTCAATCAAGGCAGCTACTACGCCAAAAGCTGCGAAAAGCAAGAGAACTGGAACGCCATAACGAATCGTTAACATAATTAAAGGAACTAATGCAGGTAAAAAAAAGAAAAACAAATTAACAAGAGTTACTTTATCAAATAATCTGTTAATCTTTGTAAACTTAACAACTGTAAAAAAGGCAACAAGCTGAATAAATGCAATAACAAAAAATATACCTATAAATAAGAAAGGAATTTCAGTGAGATGCATTGTTGGAAAATTATCTAATATAGCCAAATAAAGAAAACCACCCACACCCCAAGCTAAGAAATTTAGAGAACTCGTATATTTGTTAAGTAAGGTGTTTGTAGTATATTCCCAAAATCGTTCTTTGTAATATTGCTTCCACCACATTGAAAATCCAACTTCACCAACAATTCCCGCAATGCAGAAAAATAAAAACAAAACAAAAGGAGTGATAGATCTCAACATAAATGAATAAATAATTGCAGCAACAGGTGCTGGCAAGAACATCAAGTAATATTTCTTTAGACTATAATTAAAACGAGGAAAGACAAATCTCTTCTTTTTCACAGATTGTATTAAGAAAACTATTATGAGCAAGAAAAAAGACAAAAGTCCATATATTACAAAAAATCTAAGATCCATAGTAACAACTCAAACATCGTTAAAACAGAAGAATTGGTTTATTAATTTTTGTATAAAATAAGTCATAATAACTAATATCTTTAAAATTTAATTGCCTAATTCTTCCAAAACAGTTTTTTTTATATCTTGAAATAAATCTTCATAAAGAGTATTGTATTCAATAAGAGGGATCATTTTAGTCATTGCGTATACGAAATCTTTATCGAAAGGAATTTTTTTGATAATTTTTATATCATTATCTTTTGCAAAAGAAGATATTTTATCTGTATATTCTTGGTTTAAATCGAATTTATTGATGATTAAACCTTTTTTTACTCTAAAATGATTAATTATGGCTAATGCTTTCTTTAGATCAGAAAATCCTGAAGGTGTTGGTTCAGTAACAATTATTGCATAATTAGCTCCTGTAACAGAAGCTATGACTGGACATCCAATCCCAGCAGCAGAATCAACTAATAAGATATCTGCAGAAGGTTCTATTTCTTCTGCTTTTTTCTTAACCTCTGCAACTACTTTTCCACTACCTGAGTTTCCAGGTGCTAGTTGCGCAGAAGCAACACTAAATCCATATTTTGTTTTTGCATGACCAATATTAGCATTGTTAATATCTTCTAACGTAATTGCTTTTGCTGGACAAACTAACTCACACACCCCGCAACCTTCACAACCAAATTTACTAACGACAGGAACACCATCTTTAAACTTTAATGCATTAAAGTAACAAGAATCAACACATTTTCCACAACTAGTGCATTTTTCTTTATCGATAATAGCTACTTGATTAGTGGATAAGGGAACCCATTGAGCATATTCTTTTTCCGTTAAACCAAATAATAAAGATAAATTTGAAGCGTCCACATCACAGTCTGCACAAACTATTTTTTTATCTTTTGATAAAGCTACTGCCAATGATGCTGATATACTACTTTTTCCAACACCACCTTTTCCAGATAAAACTACAATTGATTTCATTGTTGCAACACATCCAGTATATGAGGTATGTGAATGGGGTTTCCTTTTGCATAAGAATTTACTATTTCTTTTGAGTAAGGTATTTCAAAAATAATTTGTGTAGCAAACTTTGCAGCAAGATTTTTTACTAATTCTATGTTGCCCACATCAGATCTATTAACAATTATTCGTCCATTTAGTTGTATGGTTTGTAAGAGTTTTAATATTATTTCTAAGTCGTGAGTTCCCAAGGGTGTTGGTTCTGTTACTGCTATTACTTTGTTTGCTAATTCAAAAGCAGCTATAACAGGACAATGAGTTCCGGCTGCAGTATCAATAATTATGAAGTCATATTTTTCTTTCTTTTTTTCTATTTCTTCATTTAAGTGATTGACAATAAATTCGGATACTGGTTGGTTCGTCTTTAAATCTCCAGATAATAAGTCAAGATGATTTCTTGTGCCAATATATATTGTTCCTATTTCTTTATCTTCCCAAGTAATTGCGTTTGTAGGACAAACAATTTTACAAGCACCACACCCATTACATTGTTCAGGAATAAATATGGGAAGTTTATCTTTTAAGGAAATTAATGCTTTAGACTTACACACTTTACCGCATTTTCCGCACATAATACAACTACTAGCATCAATTTTAGGAATTCGTTGATATACTTTTTTTAGTTCATCTCGTTTGATGGAAAGAAGAAGATGATCATTAGGACAATCAACATCAGCATCAACTAAAAGAACTTTGCTTGTTTTTGATAATTGATAAGCTAGTGCGGTTGCCACCGTTGATTTGCCAGTTCCGCCTTTTCCCCCTGTTATTGCAATAATTTCAACCATTTTCTTTTGTCCTCACAAATAATAATGGAAAAACAATATCACTTAAACAACAAGGAAGCCAGACTGCTAGAAACAAAAATACGAAAATAATAAGAACTAATTTAAAACTAATAAGTCCTCCTAAAGCCATTAATATGTGAAACAATGAAGCCCAAGTACTAAGCAGTACATGACCTGCGTGAGGAAATTTAGTTGAAGGATTAAAATAAGCAATAGCCACTCCTAAAATTGCCAAAGGATTTACAAGCCACCACATTTCAATAAATCCTAAATGAATTCCTGCATTTGGTAAGCCAAGTAATAATTCTCCAAGATAAGGAATGATAGAATCACTTAACGTTGCAATTCCAATAGAACCAACATACCCAATGAGTAAAAGAATAAAAGGATTCACTTTGGTGGCATATTTCTTGTACATGGACGCAGTCACCAAAGCACTCAAGATTACATGAATAGGATGTAAAACATAAAAAGCAGTATAGGCTGATGAAGAAGGAATTTTGTAAAATAAAAAAATAAGTAGTATTCCTGTTAGAACCCCAACTAATGTAAAAGGTACGTGTTGTTTTAATTCTTGTAAAATAGTTTTTAGCTTCATCAATTTAACCTTGATAAAAAATCCTATTTTAGGGATTAATAAAATCCTTTTTAGGAAGTTTCAGTTGCGTTCCTGACCACAACTTGCTGTTTGGTCTTCTAAATTATCCAAATTATCTAATACTTCAGCTACCGTTTGATAATTGCCAGTCTTTAGATGTAATCCTTTTTGTTTGATTATTCCTATTGCTTTTCCACCTATTCCTTTAGCAAAAATAGTGTTTGGGTTAACTGCTTCTTGAATTTGATCGATGGGACTTTTGGTAGGGTCAGTATGGTCCAAATCATTAGGTGTGATTTTTAATTCATTTGTACCAACATCATATACTCCAAAAAAAGGTGCCTGTCCAAAATGATCACTAATTTGTGAATGCACGCCTTTATCGTCTAATAAGGGAAAGAAAATTCGTTCATGAGATACTGACTTTTCTTCTGAAACATCATTTTCTGAAACCCCATTATGCGCTTCTGCAACAGTCGTAATTAATTCCAACTTTTCTTGTACAAAGTCAAGTAATACATCAGTTATAACACCCGACGCAGAATATGCCTTTATACCTAATTTTGCAAGTACATTAGTTGCATTAGGACCTAATTGTCCTGTAATTACTGTTTCAACTTGTAACTCACCGAGTTGTTCTGCTGCTCTTATTCCTGCTCCATGACCTTGAACAACGCCTCCATTTCTTATTGCTTCAAAGGTTCCTACTTCTTTTCCATCTATTTGTACAATCAAAAAATAAGGACATCTTCCAAATCTTTGGTCGACCTTACTGTGTAGTGCTTCTCCGTCTGCAGATATAGCTAGTTTCATTTTTTAAATCCTCCAATAATTGTTGTAGTTATTTTTTCAAAATCAGTAATTAATTCAGAATCATCTTCTAAAGGCAAGTTTTCTTCTTGACATTTTTTAGATACACTACCGCTTCCAAATATTCCCCCAGACATATTTTCAACAACACCTAATAAAGAAATTTTCATTTGGTTACAAAAATCAATAGTTGTTTTGCCAACGCCTCCTTTTCCACTCATTACTAAAATACTTTTTCTCATAATTACACCTTTATTTTCTTATCATAAATTTTCCGCAATCATTACACTTTATTTGTCCACAGGGTTTTCCTCTAGTATAAAATTCTTCATAGCCACACTCAGGACATATACACTTAGTAGTGGCGGTTTCCATAACAGTTTCTTTTCGAAGACAAGGAGATAAAGGTTTGTTTTTTCCAGTTAAACTATAATCTCCGCCATGAATTTTTATTGCTTTTCCATGTACTAATGCATCAGTCACTTTTTCTCTTGCTCTTGCCAACGTTCTTTGAAACGTGGATTGATGAATGTTCATTTTTTTTGCAGAGTCCGCTTGACTAAATTTTTTAATATTAGCCAACCTAAGTGTTTCTAATTCATCTAAAGTTAAATCCACTTCCTTAAGATCAACTAAAAGAACTCCCCGAGGCTTAAAGTACGTCACATTTGGTTCAAAATCAATTACTTTGGTTTTTCGTGAACGCACCATTATGCATCATAATGCATAAGTTATATATAAACATTTCGCTAAATACAACTACCTAAAAAAAGTCAATACAACTAGCGATGTTCTTTATAGAAAAAAGTCTTTTTATAAATGAACATGTAGAATAAATCGAAACATTTAACGTCAGTTATGTACTTATAAATTAAATAATGGTTAAATTAGGAAAATACGTGTTTGGAAAGGGCAAGGAAGAGTTATGCCCTTTGTGTCTTGAAAAAATAAAATCATCTGTTTACCATGATTGTTCTCTAAAAGGATCAGTTCTTATTAAAAGAGAAAATTATATTTTAGTAAATATTTCAAAGGACGAACCAGTTGTTAAAAGAATGTTGACACTTACCAATAATAAAACTGATGATTCAAAAAAATTCACCATTCTCTACGTTAATAAAATCTTGGTTGGCTATAAAGGAACAAACACCATAAAATTTATTCCTGGTTTCTCAGAAGAACATTTTAAGAACATTCTTAAAGAGTACATTCCCAAAAGTGAAAGAGAAAAAAACACTTTCAAAAATAGATGGAACATCAATACTCACGTACATGAAAAACTAAACGCAATAAAACATTACTAAATCTCAAAAAAATAATTATTACCCTGCGAATTAATAGCCCAGTCCATAATAAATCACTTTAATATTCTTTGGAAACAAGCAAAGTAAATCTTGACACTCTTCAATCATGGAAAAAAGGTTAATAGCCCCGCCTAGAGTTTTAATCCCTAAAAAACTTCTAAAAAGTAGATGGTCTATCTTTGTCAAGTGTAATTCTTGTGATGAGATAGCAGATTGTTGATTCTGCTCCTTGGTTGAAATTGATTGAGAACTGTCCTAGTCCGTCATGACATCCTCCTGAATTTGGGTCATATAATGTTTGGTTTAATGAATTATTACCTAAAAACCATTGGAAGGCGACGATTGCCAGTTTTCTATACTTTTCATCTTTGGTTATATCATAGGCAACTTGTAGCGTCTGAACCATAGATTTGGTATCAACTGGTTGCTGGTCAAAATATGCTCTGTACCCTCCTTTAATGTACCATCCTTTCTGGCCTATAGGAGCAAATCGATTGTTCTCAAAGTTTATTGATATCAGAAAATCTAGTGATGACTTTGCTTCTTGAAGATATGTCTCTTTTCCTGTTACGATATATGCATAGAATAATGCTTCAGAAAGTTTACTGTTACTATAGGTCATATAAGGTTCAAACCAGTTCCACTCATCAGACGCGTGATCTTTTAGAAGAGAGAGTAGGTGATCGGCTAATTTTGTTATTTTGTTTCTTATTTTTTCTGTGGATTTTATTGAATTGAAGTAATAAAGTCCAATTATGGTGAATGCAATGCTACGTGGTGATTTTTTTAGGTCTATGTGTTCAATGGCTTTGTGAATGATTCTTTCTGCTTCATCTTTCCATTTTTTTGGAATGTTGTCAAGCGATAGTAAAAATCCCAAACACCATATTGCTCTTCCATGAGCGTCTGGGCTCCATTCATCATAATTCACTTTTTTATCTATATCTACATAATTAAACAGCTTGCCATCTTTAGTTGCAACATACTTAATATATTCAAAATATTTCTTTATTGATGGTAGTAGTGATAAATCTTTAGTTTGTTTATAATGCATGCACGCTACAAGCATTGCTCTTGCATTGTCATCGGTCGTGTAGCCTGAAGATGGGTCTGGTTCTTCATTATTTGCGAATTGAATAATACCAAAGTCATCTGTCATCTTATTCAAGTGCTTTAGGTTAAAACGTGGCAAGATTAATCCTTCTTTTTCATTGAATAGCGTATATTTTCTAAATAATTCCATATATGACCTGGCAATATTTGACCATATCATCTGTCTTGTAAATTCATAAGCATTTTTTTCCATGCTAGCTTTCAGGTTCTTATCTGAAAGAATCTTTAGAATTCCGTCAGTAAATGATTCAGGATTTCTAAATTCTGCTAAGATTCCTCTCTCTGGAGTCACTATCTCTTTAGCATGAAGGAACGGTGTAGAGATTACTGCTCTTCCCACCCCCATTGCATATACTAGTGTGCCACTGGTTATTTGGTTTGGTTCATTGTTAGAACAGATGTATATATCTGTGGCTTTCAGATATTTTATAATTTCACTTAGACTAACATATTTATTGTAAAATTTCACATTTTTCTGAATGCCAAGCTCTTTTATTTTGCTCCGAAGCATGTTTCTGTATTGTTCACCTTCTCTTTGTCTAATTAATGGGTGCGTCTCTCCAATTATTATATAGAGTATATTGGGGTATTTCTCAATTATTTTTGGCATTGCTTCAATGACATACTCATATCCTTTTCCAGAGTTCATCATCCCAAATGAAGACAGGATAATCTTTTTCTGGTAGCTCATCTTGGTTTTTCCCTTGGTGCTTTGGACGTATTCTACATTTGGAATACCATGGGGAATAAACTCAATCGGTTTTGTAATGTTATAATCGTTTTTCAGGATGTCAATAGCAATAGTATTCATTACAACTAGGCACACACATTTTTCTGCAAGCGACTGCACAACTTTCTTTAGCTCCTCATTAGGTGACGGAAGTACGGAATGAAAGGTTACTATTATTGGCTTATTGATTATCTCCAGAAAAGCAATCAAATAACTTCCATGCTCTCCGCCAAAAATGCCGAATTCGTGCTGGATGTTTACAAGTTTTATGTTTTCATTATCATTTATCTTTTTTGCAGCGTCAATGTAATCCTGTAGGTCAGAGTCATTTATCTCTGCGATGACATCATTAGGGTAGTTGTAAATACTTGTGACATCATGATCCATTGCAAGTACTTTTGATTTTGTGTATTTGGAGAATAACTTGTCCATTGATGTGACTATATCATTAGTAAACGTCGCTATTCCACACTCTCTTGGTGGGAATGTAGAAACATACAGAATGCAAGGTGTTTTTTCTTTCATGGTATAAAAGTAATTCCAACTTATTATAAAACTATCATCTGGGTACAGTCAAAGCAATTTCAAGGTTGTTTTCCTATGAGTTCATCAAGAAGATCCTGTAGTTTTAAGGATACACACGCAATTCTTTTATCTGCGGCTCCATAATAAATGTATAATCTATCTTCAAAGATCGCGGTACCTGTAGGGAAAACCACATCATTTACATCTCCATCTTTCTCGTAGGGTTCTTTAGGAGAGAATAGGGGAGTTTTCAAACGGCCAATGACTTTGCAAGGATCGTTTTTGTCAAGGAGAGCTGCACCGGCATGGTAAATTTTTCCATCATTGGAATCTTCTACCGCGTGAAATATCATAAGCCACCCTTTTTCAGTTTCTATGAGAGGTGCGCCTGCGCCAATATTTCTTGATTCGAAACCATGCTTTGGCTCTAATATAACATAATCCGCTAAATTCTTAAAATAATTCTTCCAATACTCGGTTGTTAATTGACTAAAATCATCAAAATATATTACTTGAATATCAGGTAGTATCCTGTGGATTAATGCAAATTTATTGTTGATTTTTTTTGGGAAAATAAATGAGTCTTTTTCCCAAAGGAGTACATCTTTACCAATAACATCTTTATAGTATGCTTCAAAGAACGAATACCTCTCCTTAAGTTTTGAAGTGTTAAAAATATCTTCCGCTTCATCATATGTTATCTTAGGACTTATGATTTCCTGTTTTTTCCATTGTTTAAGATCTTTGCTTGTTGCATAAGCTATTAAAGCATTCTTACCATCATATACGGTGTAGAACAGGTAATAAAGATTATCAAGGAACACTATTCTAGGGTCTTCTATGCCATGTTTTTCATAATCCACTTCAGGATATAATATTGGCTTGTTTGATCTATGAGTAATTGTTAAAGGTCCGTCTAGCTGACAATAGCCAATGCTTGAATAATTACCTTGTTTTACAGCACGATAAAACATATGAACAGTATTGCCTTCTTGTATGCAAGTGGGATTGAGTACTGCTTGATTCTCAAACTCCAATTCTGATGCCTCAAGAAGTATGCCTTCTCTTTTTATTGTTACCATACGTTTACTAGACTCCCAGTCGTTTATAACCTTTCCTAAGTAAAAAGGACTATCCTCCAAGATTCTGTGAAGCGGGTTTATCAAATTAGACATATTCACAAGAAAATGGTCTTAACATCCAAATATTGTTTATAGAAAAAGGAAAATCAAGGAAAGTTTCCCCTCAATTATGCACAGAAACAAAGTTTCTGGCACACCAAAAATCTTTGATTCGCAAAGAAATCACCAATTTCTTGCGCACAGAAAACGAACATTGTTTTCTTGTGTTTTAGTGTTCCAAAAGGTTAATAGCCCCGCCCGGAATTTTCTACAGTGTCGCACGATGCCAAAATTATATTTTTGCCATTTAATTGATTGACTTAACCGCAGTAAATTCAACAACCTGAATAAACAACGTGTAAAGTCAAAATGAAGTAAATATTTTTACTGTGGTAAGTCAACACATGAAAAATGACCATTCTTAACTATAAATAAAGGTCAAAATTAACTATTAGTCTAATTTAAAGGCCATATACGTCGATTAAAATAAACATCATTATATAACTGTGAATGTATTATGGACTAAGATGGAAATCCCAAAACCATTTGAAAAAAAAATTATTGCATCTCCAAAAGATTTCTTGCCAAGTAGAGAAGACTTTAAAGTTATAGGAGCATTCAATCCAGGAGTTACAACAATAAAAACTGAACAAGGATTAGAAACAATTTTATTTGCAAGAGTTGCAGAGTCGCCTCTGGAAAAAATACCTGGAAAAATACTTCTACCTTACTTCAAAATATTAAATGAGGAACAATCAATTCCCAAAATAGATTATGATATAATAGATGAAAAAGAATTTAAGACCATTAATGAAAAAGAAGCATTTCCAAAAATAGGTCCTTGTAGGTTAAGATTTGTTTCATTACCAAAGATGATGATATTAAACAATAACAGAGAAATTTCCAGCACAGCTCAAAATCCAGCGATATACCCTTCATGGAAATTTGATAAGTATGGACTCGAAGATGTAAGAATAACTAATTTTGAAGATGGAACATACATAATAACTTATGTCACCCCTCATGACGAATTTGGAGTTGGTAGCTCCATTTTGACCACGAAAAAAATAAAAGAAAGTTTTGATTTAGAAAGAATAACTTCAGATAACACTCCTCGTCCAGAAATTATAGGAAAAGATGTTGCAATATTTCCAACAAAAGTACCAAGCCCATCAAAAACCACAATCATAGATAAAAATAATCCTGTATATGCATCATTTATACGACCAAATGCATTCTCAGGTTTATCAACACCAGGTATTTGGATTTCTTACTCCCCTGATCTTGTACATTGGGGACAGAATCATAGATTAATAAGTAGTGAAAAAGGTGAAGTAACAGGAACAGGAAGTCCTCCTGAAAAAAGACAGTATGGGTGGATGGCCGCATACCATGAGACAACGAGAAACAATAAAGGAAAAACAAAATATGTTACAAAATTAATGACCCTCGATCTTGATGAACCTTGGAAAGTGCTACATAAAAGTCCAGTTTTACTAAACCGAGAAGATTTCAGAGACATTTTACCGGAAGATGGATTTGTTCCTGATACTGTTTTTACTACAGGGATGGTGATTGATGGAGAAAGAACAGACTTTTATCAAGGAATAGACGATCAATGGACAACACTCGCTTCATTCTACACAAAAGACATTGATAAATTCGCACAAAAAAAATAAAGAATTAAAAAAGAAAAGTCCACTGAAAATTAGTAAAGAGAATATAACCTCGCCCGGCTAATTAAAAATGTAGAAAGCATTATATACGTCTTAATTCAGATAGTACCATGAAGGAGATGGATCCTAGACTTAAAAAAATTGAAATCATATTAAAGGACTCCCTTAAAAAAACAAAAAGCAAAAATATTCAAACAAATAACATAGCACTAGATATGTGGCCTTCATATACAATAGAAGAACTATTGAAACATCCTTTTTTCTATAAAGAACCCATCATCCAACCAACCACATTGAATAAATATCAATATTTGAAGTCTCTTAAAGATAAAAAAGTATCTCAAGAAATCATTAATGAAATAATTCTAGTTAATATCGAATATAGAGGTTTTGATAACAAAACATATCAAGGGCAAGTTATCATTCATAAAGATTTAAAATCTTCAATTAAAAAAATTTTTAAGAGAATTCTGCTAGAAACTCAGTTCCCTATGACAAGTGTGCTTCCCATTAGCATGTTTAACTGGAACACCTCTTCAAGACTTAATAATTGCGGAGCATTTGACTGGCGATTTGTAGAGAATAGTGATGAGGTTTCAGATCATACTTTCGGAGCAGCTATTGATATAAACTCAATACTAAATCCTTGGGTAAAAAAAGGCCAACCTAATTCTCCTAATTACACCTATAATCCAAAAAAAAGAGGAGCACTCCATAAAAATTCAGAAGTAGTAAAAATATTCAAAGAAGAAGGATGGAAGTGGGGTGGAGATTGGAAGAACTCAAAAGACAGAATGCATTTCTACAGGCCAGATATCACGTATAAATATTATGGTAAAGTAGAAGTTGAAAAATAAAGATTATTTCACTTTCCAAAAAGTTAATAGCCCCGCCCGGCTAAATAACCCCTCATATCTAGAGCATTTTTCTTTCTCAATAGAATAGTTTAATAATAACCTAGCATTCAACTAGTTACATGGCTCTGAATTACAAATTAAGATGTATTAGATGCAAGAAAAATTTTCAGCTCATTACTAGGCCTACTAAATACGTTGTTTGTTATGAATGTCAAAAACCTGAGATGGAGGGTGAAATTACTGATCCTAAAATGAAGAAAATGTTCGATATTCCTGAACAATACTATAAAGATAATATATTTTTAAGAGATATAAAAATTAAATATCTACTGTATGGTAATTTATCTGAAAATCAAATAGAGGCATTTGAAAAAGTTGTTAGCAAAATGAAAGAGAAAGCTGAAAAAGTACCCAAAACATAATGCTCGAGACTAGAAAAAATTAACAAACAGTTTTTATAATCTAAATAATTCATTCTAAATAACATGAAAAAAATAAAGACTAGAGATGGGTCATTCACATTCTTAAACGAAGAATATGGTGAAACGTATCATTGTAGCACAGTTGGAGCTCTAGAGGAATCTCGTATTAAATATGTTGAGTCAGCAAATATTAAGAAAGGAGATAATATTCTAGATTTTTGTTTTGGTCTGGGTTATAATAGTATAGCTGCATTAAAAATTTGTAAAGATATAACAATTACAGCAATTGAGTTAGATCAAGAAATATTAAATGAAATACCAACGAATTCTGTTCCCAAAGAATATATTACTGAGAACGAACTAATTTCTAAAGCACTAGAGCAAAAAGTTGATAAGATAAACATAATCATAGGGGACGGTGTAAAAGAAATTAAGAAATTACCAAGCGATTCATTTAACGCGATATTTTTCGATCCTTTTAGTCCAAGTAAGCATAAAGAATTATGGTCGCTAGTTGTGTTCAAAGAATGTTATAGAGTAATGAAAAATAACGGAAGATTAACAACTTATTCCTGCGCGACATGGATAAGAAATAATCTCAAAGAAGCAGGGTTTAAAGTAATTGATGGACCTATATTTGGAAGAAAAAGCGCAAGTACTATAGGCGTTAAGGAGTAAAGAAGGCCCGCCCGAATAAAATATTTAATCAGAGAAATTTTCAGTTTTACGAGCTAAGTTTATGAATCCATTTAAATCAATATTGATTTTATATCAACGATTTTTTAAATATTGTTTAATATACTTCTCAGTGCGTCTAAACTCGGACTCAATATCAAACTCCACAGGCATAGAAGCATCAACAGAAGTAACATTTCCTCCATCAACCCATGATTCATAAATAAAATAACCTGCAGTACGAACAAAATCATCCATAATAACTTTATCTAAAATATTTTTATTTATCATGTAAGGATTACGAACATAAACATGATTATTAGGAACAAACTCTTTATTTAAATTAATTTTTTTAAAAGTTTGAACACCCTTAACTATCTCTCGTTGAATTCGTTTCTTATTTTCAGTACTATTATCAATATTACTATAAGCGGTAGTTATTGCATCATAAAATTCAGATTTATCCACTAATGTTTTTATGTGTTTTGTCGGAATAAAATCATGACCACAAACCACCAAAAACTTATCATTTAAACTACCTCTAAATAAAGCTGGAACTTGAGCAAAATTAGATCCTGTTAATTGAGTAATATAATTTAAATCCAAATAATCTGCAATAGTTCTAATCTTAGACTTATTATTTTTATTAACAGAAATAAAAAAATCAGTTATACCTGCTTCTTTCGCAGAAGTTAAAAGATAATGAATAAGAGGAACGCCATTAATTTCAATTAATGCCTTACTATTAAAAGAATTTAATTCTGAATTCATACGAGAACCAACACCACCAGCAGCTATAACCAATTGAGAAACTTTCATAAAAATAAGAAAGCAGAGCACATTATAAATGTATTTGAAAATAAAGCAGTTCTTAGAAAAAAAGAATATTAAAAGTTTACTCCCTAATTTCCCTCACAAATAGATAACCCCGCCCGGCTAATCTTTATATAAAGATTCTGCCATTATAAGGAGTTAAATCAATATATTAAACAAGCTCGCCAATTTTAAGCACAACACTAATCTCAGCTAATTCGTCTCTAATAGAAAGTATAATATCATTCTTTGTAGCAAGCAATTTATCACGCATGACCGATTCTTGTTCTTTTTGTTTTTGTATAGCGGATGAGTCAAATTCAACTTTTTTTATTTCAAGCAATAAAGGAACAAGCATATCTTTTTGCAACGTGGCTTCTTTATCAAAAAGTGCATGTTTCATTTCTTTAATCTGCGACATCTGAAAAGAAATAGTTGCGTTGTACAAGTGAGCTTCTCTTAACAAAGAGAGTAATTTATCCCCGCCGTCTGTTTCAATAGCAGAAACAAAGTCACCTCGGTAAGTCTTGACTAAATTCATGTATTTTTTGCTTGTGTGAAATTCATTAGCCAAAGCTTTAAAATTAATCATGCGTTTAAGATTATCATATTCATTTTTCAAACGAGCTTTCGTGATAGTTAATTCTTTTTCTTTTTTGAGGTTTAAAGAATACTCCTTGCTCTCTTTTACTTCTTTTAGATTTTTTGTTACTTCTTTTAGATTTTCTTTTAATTGCTTACGTTCAATACCTGAAGATTTAATTTTAGCAACAATTTCCTTAGAACTATTTTCTATTTGATCAATTTTATCTAGCTTTTTTTGAACCGCATCTAATAGTTGCGTGGTAGTAAATATCTCTTGATTGTTTTCTCGCAGATAGTTTTGCTCTTTGTAAAATCCAGCAACCAAATTTTTTATAACAACTAATTCTTTACCTATCAAGAACTGTGTCTTTTGATAGGATGCAGTAGATTTTTTCATAAAATCAAGAAAGTATTTCTCCATGCGAGTAGTGTATGTATCAAGATCAGTAAACACTAAATCAGAAATGTCTTGCTGTAAACGATTTACAAAACCAATATACGAGTTAAGATTAGTTTTTACAATAAACTTTGCCCTTTCATCAGCTTTTATTTTTTCAAAATCAACAGTAGCTAACAAAAGTAAGTTCTTATCAAGCTGCTTATTAAAAGCGAGTAACTCATCACCAAAAACAGCATGCAAATTTTGAGCAGTGGCATCTAAAGATACTTGCTTGTCTTTAATCCACCTATGCAAGTCATCAAAAAGAATCTTTTCTTCTCGTGCATCTGATTCAATCTTATTTCCAAGAATTTTTTTTATGAAATCAAATAAAACCATTTTCACCTATAATCATGATATCTTAGGGGATTTATATAGTTTATTAAAGAAAATAACAATAAAAAATCTCAACACCCTTCAATCACAGAAAAAAGAGTATAGCTCCGCCCGGAGTAGTAACCATTTTTTTCTTAGCATGTTTTGGAGGAAACCTTTATATATATTAATTATGAGATTAGAAATGAGGTAAAATAAAATGGGACTAAATGAAATGGTAAAGAAGTTTGATGCGTTTGATATTAGTTTAATAAAGTTATCAGTTGCAGCCGCAATATTACTTATTGCTAAGTATTGGACAGCATTGACATCTTTAGAATGGTATTGGTATGTAATAGTATTTGTAATAGTTATAATCAGACCAATGATGCATATGTTTAAAAAATAATTTTTTTATTTTTCTTTTTTAGAACTTCATATATTTCTGGCACGCGAAAATAATCTAAAAGAAAGTAGCCCGCCCAGCTAAGTTCTTTATAGAAAGAAGTTATTGAAGGTCAGATGGAGGTTGGTGTTCTGTCTTGTTCGGGTCTTCTCAACCAATATTATAACGTCTCTATAATGTTTTTTCTCTAAAAAGGCCCCTTTTTCAGGTAATATTTATAAGTGTTCTTTCCTAGAAATACTCTATTAATAGTATTTTCGAGGTGCTTTATAATATGGTAGAAAAAAATGATAATTTTGCTTTGATTGCACTAGTAGCAATTGTTGCAGTAGTAGGCCTTGTTGGCATGATTATTTTAATGCAGGGCGGATCTAGTAGGAGCGTAGCCGTTCCCCAGGCTGCTTTTGTGACTGATAGTGGAGAACTCAGCGATATTTATGATTCCGATGGGAATCTGATAGGACAAGCAATGTGGGAAGGACCTGCTTGGTGGAATGAGAGACCTATTGAGCCTCGTGGTCTTGATGTTTCCGTTGATTCGATGACCTTAAGGTAAAATTTTTCTTTTTTTATTTCTTGTTCTTTTTTTTCTTATCGATTCAGTGGAGCTCTTTTTTGGGTAATATTTATAAGTGTTCTTTCCTAGAAATACTCTATTAGTAGTATTTTCGAGGTGCTTTATAATATGGTAGAAAAAAATGATAATTTTGCTTTG
>CAZSZY010000017.1:0-785 GCA_964611285.1 uncultured Methanosarcinales archaeon | reverse complement strand
CACTAGTAGCAATTGTTGCAGTAGTAGGCCTTGTTGGCATGATTATTTTAATGCAAAATGGTTCTAGCAATAATGCTGCGGTTCCTGAAATATTTATTGACTCTGCGGATGGAAATGTAGCTGGAAATGCTATAGGGCCTGGTGCAGATTATATAGCCTGTTGCGATGCAGGAAGAAGTAGTGGAGATGAACTTACTAAAGCGGAAGAAACTGAGTGTTATGTAGAACTTATGGCGAACATACGATAAACATTTTTTTCTTTTTTCAGTAACCTTTATTAATGGTAGATGTACTGTGACGATTGCCCAGTAATATTTCTCTGCGAAGTATACTTTAGATACTTTTTAATGCTACAAATGATTTATACACTTCGACAATTGGAAAAGATTTGTGGTCTTAGAACATTTATTTCCGGAGAATTGATAGCCCCGCCCGAACATTCAAGGATTTTCAATAGTTTTGAAATCAGTAATTTGTTTTTTATAATATTAATTTCCAAGAACATTCTTAAAAGGGCGTGCTTCTTCTTCAGGAGTTCTATCACCTGTCAAGAAAAAGTTTATAAATAAGTTATATGTAGGAACTCAGTATGAGTAATAAGTTTTTTATTTTATTTATTTTGCTAGGTTTTATGTTACTTTCTGGTTGCACATACAATTTTAATGAGGATTACAGTAATATGCCAGATATAGAATCTTATGACCAAAATGAAACTTTAAACTATAATAATTCTAGTAATGATGCTGAAATTTTAGACGATGAAAATAACACTAACGAAGAAGAAA
>CAZSZY010000016.1:16434-19588 GCA_964611285.1 uncultured Methanosarcinales archaeon | reverse complement strand
AAGAATAGTATCTTTACAAATTGCTTTTTCAAGCTTCTCGGCTGAGACAAAACCTTCATCGTTAACAGATAGGTAGGTTATTCGAAAACCTCTTTGACTAAGCCATTCACAGGCACTTAATATGCATTTATGTTCAACTGCAGAGACAATGATGTGTTTACCTTTTTTCTCCCATGCAAAAGCAACGCCCTTGATTGCAGTGTTATTACTTTCCGTTCCGCCTGATGTGAAAATGATTTCTTTAGGATTGGCATTAATTGATTGTGCGATAGTATTTCGTGCTTCATTAAGTGCATCACTAGCAGAAAAACCAACGCTATGTGCTGAAGAAGGATTGCCAAATGTTTTAGAAAAATAAGGAAGCATAGTTTTTACTACATCAGGATCAACCTTTGTTGTAGCGCCATTATCAAAATAAGTTGTTTTAAACATATTAACCAAGACCGACTAATCCGGGGCTAATGAGTAGTATTAAGCCCAAAAGGAACATAATTGTTCCTCCTATAAATTTTATTAATCCCATGGTCTTTTTATCTATTTGCTTTCCTTTAAAAGTAAATGCGAATATGAAAATAATTGTCAAGAGTGGCACAACATAAAATAGGTTGTATAACAAGAGATATGCGTAGTGGCCTAAACCAGTGGCTAGACCGCTTCCACTAAGTACGCCGCTGTAAATAATTGGAAATCCTGCTGTGCAAGGAAGCTCCACTAAAGATGCAAATACTGCAAGAACTGCTGATGCACCAATAAGTGTCCACATACTGCCTTTTTTCATTAATTCTGCAACGTGGTTAATTCGTCGTTTAAGTGGACCAACATGTTTGTCTTGAATCATTAAGGTCACTCCTTTACGATAAAAGAACATTTCTTTCATGTTAATAATTCCTGCACCAAGAGCCATAACTGCGATTACAATACGAAGAGGTGTTACAAAACCAATATATTTGAAAATATTAAGCCATGCTGACATGAATGTAAAGTAAAAGATATAGATTACACCAATGAATGTTAGGCCAACAGCTAGGATTCTTTTTCTTTCGTGAGATTCTGAAAGCAACAAACTAATGAGTAATGTAAGAACAAATAAGTTGCAAGGGTTAAAACCGTCAATAAGTGCAATAATTAAAGTAAATAAAGGAAGCGGCATAGAAAGACCAAGATTTGTTAATGCATTTGAATCAATGAACTTTGCAAAAACAAAGAACGCAACGAGAATTGCAACTACAATACCTACAACAAGTATTTTTTTATTTTTATCCTTCATTGTTGACCTTCCATTTCTTGATAGGTGTTTAGTAAATTAGAATAACTTTCTTTAGTTGGTTGTGTTCCAACAACATAGTTGCAACCAAAAATAAACGTCGGAGTATATTTGATTCTTACCTTGTATTTTTCTTTTGCGATTGTTGCATCTTCTGCATCTGCTAAGTCAAGGACTATTGGTTTGATACCTAGTTCTTCACAAGCTTCTAAAAATTTAGGGAGTGTTTCTTTACAATGACCGCAATATTTTGATTCAAGCATAACAACTTCATAATCAGGGTTGTGTGCTTTACATTGTAATCCTGAAAAAGTACCTTCAGAGGTAATTTCAATTGTTTCTACTGGCTCTCCGCAACCTGCAAGAATTGCCATGCTGAGTAATGCGATAATAAATATTGCTTGATTTCTTACTTTCATGTTTTTTACGCCCTTTTTTTAGGAAACTTTTTAAATATTAGTAGTTTCATGTGTAGTATTTATTTATAAATGTTTGTTACAAAAAATGAAACACGCCAAATTCACTCAAGATAAACAGTTTAGAACGATAATTTTAATCGCGTCTATTTTACTTGGTTTTATTTTTTTGGTAACTTTTGCGGCATTGTATGTTTCAGACGCTATTAAAAATGATGATGCCTGCGGATGTGTGATTCCTATCCCTTATATGATTTTACTTCTTTCTTCACTTGGACTTTTTGTGGGTTTTCTAGTGGTTTATTTTTTGATGTCTCGAATGATTAAAGAGCGAAAGGACTTTAAACGTGTATTGACCCTTTCTCTTAGTTTTCTTGAACCTGATGAGCGTAAAATACTTCAAGCACTCATAAAAAACAGGGGGTCTTTGCCTCAGGCAAAATTGGATGCTGCAACAGCACTTCATCGAGTAAAAGTGCACCGCGGAATTGAAAAATTGCTTGCTCGAGGAATTGTTCTTAAGGAAGTTTGTGGAAGAACCAACAAGATTTTACTTGCAGAGGATTTTATTAGTTTGGTCGAAGAATAGATTTCTGGTGTTTTTTACCTGATTATATAGAAAAGTTTAAATAGTATTATGAATTATAATTCATTACTCTGAGAAGAGTGGAGGGCATAAAATGCCAAATAAAGATAAAACAGGACCGGAAGGAAAAGGTCCATTGACCGGAGGTCAAAGAGGGCTTTGCGTAACAGATGAATCAAAACCTCGATTTTTTGGTTTTCTGCGAGGACGAAATCGTGGATTTGGAAATGGGCAAGTTCAAGGAAATAAACCAAGAGATGGTCGCGGTCAAGGTCGCGGCCGTGGTTTAGGAAGAGGAAGATAATGAAATTATTAATAGCAATAGATGAAAATGAGGGTCTAATTTCAAAATTAAGTTCTCATTTTGGTCGATGTCCTTTCTTTGGAATTTTTGAAACAGAAACTAAAGAATTAACCTGTGTTAAAAATGAAATAGATCATTCTATAGATAACATTACTCCTGTAGATCAAATCATTCATTTAAAACCAGAAATAATAATTACAAAAGGAATTGGTCCAAAAGCAATTAATCTCTTTAAAGAGAAGAATATATTGGTTAAAGTTACTAATTATTCAACAATTCAAGAAGTTGTAGATAATCTGGAGCAGGTTAAGGATTCTTTTTTGGATGAAACATCAAGTTGTTCACATAATTAATTATAGGTGCCAAAAGATGCCACGCCCATTTAAACGAAGAAGAATTCGAGGAAATCCACAATCAACTTTTTTCAAACCAGCAGGAATGAGAAATCAATATTTAGAAAAAGTAGTTTTGGAACTTTCTGAATTTGAAGCATTGCGTCTTTCAGACGTTGAAGAATTATCTCAACAAGATTGTTCAAAACAAATGCATATTTCACAATCAACTTTTAATAGGATTCTTGCTAG
>CAZSZY010000016.1:0-16334 GCA_964611285.1 uncultured Methanosarcinales archaeon | reverse complement strand
TAGATTCTTTCATAGGTAGTATTCTTGGAAGTATTTTTGCAGGAAACCCTATTACCAGTTATGTTTTGGGAGGAGAATTTCTTAAACAAGGAATAAGTTTGTTGGCTGTAACATCATTTCTAGTTTCTTGGGTAACTGTTGGTTTAGTTCAATTTCCAGCTGAATCATTATTATTAGGGAAGAAATTTGCAATCACAAGAAATTTGCTTGCTTTCTTTTTTTCAATAATTGTAGCGATAATTGTAGTTGTGGGGGTTAGTTTATTTTGAAATTTAATAGAGATTACATAAATTGGTATTTTCTACTAGGAGTTATACTATTTTATATGGCCTTCTTGGCTTTTTCAAAAGATATTTTTCTTTTAGCAATGAAATTTTTTGGTTCTTTATTGCTTAAGATTCTACCCATTTTAGTCCTAATTTTTGTATTGTTGTTTGTTTTTAATTTTTTTATTAAACCTAAACAATTGATTAAATATTTGGGGAAGAATTCAGGAGCAAAGGGGTGGTTATTAGTGACAGGAGCAGGAATTTTATCTTCTGGACCAATTTATATGTGGTATCCATTACTAGGCGATCTACAAGAGAAAGGAATGAGAAGAGGTTTAATTACAACGTTTATGTATGCTCGGGCAGTAAAAATACCAATGTTTCCTATTTTAATTGCCTATTTTGGTCTTAAATACTTGTTACTCTTAACAATTACGATTATTATAATGGCAGTAATTCAAGGATTACTTTCAGAAAAGATATTGGGGGAGCTGAAAATATGAAAATAGCTATTGCTTCAGATGGTAAAGAAATTACTAGTACTATAAGTGAAAAAGGTGGAAGAGCATCATATTACTTAATTTTTGAAAATGGTGTTTTGTTAGAGATTTTTAAAAATCCTTTTGCTGTAGGTGGAGGAGGAGCAGGTCCATCCGTTGCTAAAGTTCTCAAAGGAAAAGGAATCTCTAAAGTATTTGGAAAGAAATTCGGAGAAAAGATGATTTCAGCGCTACAAGAGCGAAAAGTTAAGTTTGAAGAAACAACTTTTTTGACTGTAAAAGAAGTTTTAGAAACAGTTTTTTAATTGAAAAAAGAACAAGTTTAAATACTGAAAGATTGGAAAATTAGTGTTCAAATTTTTTTGATTTTCTAAATAATATGTATCGAGGTGAATATTAATATGAAATATGATGTAGTAATAATAGGTGGAGGTCCTGCAGGAATAATTTCTGCTGTGACTGCTAAGAAGACTCATCCAAAAAAGAAAATACTAGTAATAAAAAGCATAGACAAAGGAGTAATACCTTGTGGTATTCCTTATATGTTTAAAACATTAAAAAATTGCGAAGAAAACGCTTTAGGTGCGGCATCATTAACTGCAAACAAAATTGATGTACTTGTTGATGAAGTAGATTGTATTAACAAAAAGAAAAAACAACTTTCTTTGAAAAGTAAAAAACCTATTTCCTATGATAAATTAGTTTTAGCAACAGGATCAGAACCAATTGTTCCTCCTTTATCTGGTGTGAAATTGAAAGGAGTATTTCCAATAATTAAAGAAATGAATTATCTAAAGAAACTAAAAACAGCAATAAAAAAAGCAACAAATATTGTTATTGTTGGTGGAGGATTTATTGGTGTAGAATTTGCAGATGAAATTTCCACAATTGCCGGAAAGAAAGTTACTTTAGTTGAACGAGAAAAAATTATTCTTTCACGCTCTTTTGATGCAGAATTTTCAACTCCAGTTCAAGAAGAATTAGAGAAACAAAAAGTCACTCTTTTAACAGGCGTTAGTATTGAGAAAATTGTAGGAAAAGAAGCAGTGACTTCAGTAATGTTATCAACAAAAAAACGATTAAAAGCAGACCTTGTTCTTTTAGGAATTGGATCAAAACCAAACGCTGCACTAGCTAAATCATGTGAATTACAGCTTAATATTCATGAGGGAATCGTAGTTGATGAATATCTAAGAACATCTGAGCCAGATATTTTTGCAGTAGGAGACTGCGCAGAAACAAAAGATTTCTTCACAAGAAGAGTTACTAATGTGCAATTAGCATCAACGGCAACATCAGAAGCGCGGATAGCCGGAGCAAATCTTTATGGTATTCGCTTAATGCGTGAGAATAAAGGAACTATCGCGGCGTACTCCACAGTAATTGGAGACTTGGCTTTAGGTTCTGCAGGTTTAACTGAACAATCAGCTAGACAAGAAGGATTTGATGTAGTTATAGGGCAAGGAATGGCTCCAGATAGACATCCAGGTCACCTACCAAATAGTAAAACAATGACTGTGAAATTAATTTTTCAGAAAGAATCTGGAATCTTATTAGGTGGTCAAGTAAAAGGAGGACTTTCCGCAGGAGAAGTTGTTAATATTATTGCAATAGCAATTCAACAAAACATGTCTATAAGTGAAATAGAAACCTTGCAGATAGCAACACATCCAAAACTAACTGCTGCGCCAACAGTCTATCCTTTAATTACAGCAGCGCAACAAGCATTAAGCAAGTTGTAGAATTCTTTTATTTTTTTTATTTTTTAAATTAGATTTATTAAGGAAACAAATGAAACTATCGACAAAGAATTCCTTAGTTGGAAGAATTACGGATTACCTCGGAGTAAATAAAAAATTTCATAAATACGAAAAAATAGATATTGATTCTAAGGATTCTGCAATAATAAGTCCTGTTGAAGCTAAAGTAATGCATATTGGAAAAATAGAAAAAAACGGGATGCTAATATCTAAACATAACAAAAAAGTTTTATTAAAGGATATTATAGGAGATTATTCAAGTAAGTTTTTAGGTAGTAATTACATTAATTTTTATCTAAGTCCTTCTAATAAACATTTTTGGGTCACTCCTTACACTGGAGAGTTTACGCATACTCAAAAAAATGAAGGAAAATCTTGGCCGCCAGTCTTTATTGGATTAGAAAATATTTTTGGTATTGAGATGTTTAGTAAAGCAGTGAAGAAGAACGCTTCAATCGGTTCTATATTTCAAACAAAAGATTTTCCTCTGGCGATGGTTGCGATTGGTTCATTAAATGTTAATAGAATTCATACTGATTATGAACAAATGAAAACTTACAAAAAAGGGTCTCCTTGCGGATATTTCAGCATGGGTTCAAGTATGCTTTTATGTTTTCCTAATAACATGGAATTTCTAATTGACGAAGGATCTTATGTGAAAATTGGACAAAGAATTTTAATCAAACCTAGTAGTTAAAAAAGAAGAAGAATAAAAAATAAAATAAAAATGCTTATTTTGCCTTAGCTTTCTTGACAACTTTAGCTTCATCAGGGTTTAGAATACCTGCAGTAACTAGGCCAGGAAGGCCAGTACCAACAGGAATTGGCTGATTAAGCATTACGTTCTCAATAACACTTTTTAATTCATCTCGTTCACCAGCAAGTGATGCGCTGATAAGATGTCTAATTGGTGTTTCAAAGCTTGCTCGAGCAAGGACACTAGGTTTTTCCTTAACAATACCATACCGGTTAATACCAAGTACATGTCCACTCATAGTCATAGTATCGGCTACAAGCATGATGTGTCTGATATCGATTGGAATACCTTGTGCGTCAAGAACTTTATTAATCTCATTAATGATGAGTTGTCGTGCTGCTTCAATACCCATATGTTTTTCAACTTCATACAAATCGTTTGAAACAGTTCGTGTCAGGTCAACAAACTCAAGTTTAATGACTTCTTTCATGTTAGTTCCTGCAGTTACAATAACATGTTCATTATCACGTTTAACAGGAATAACTTGCATCATACCTTTGATGCCATTAACGTACACATCTTTAATAACTTCTTTAAGTTTGTATATATCATTAATGTTTTCTTCTTTAGTGGCTTTGATAGTGATAATACCTTCTTGCTCTTCCTTAAATGAATAACCTTTCACACCTTTTTCAAGTGTCTTAGCCATTTTTTTAACATTTAATTCTACGTCATTAACACGTTTCATATCAAGTGTTATATTAAGAGAAGCTGATGCAATATTAATATCAATTTCTTTAATATAACGCCTGAATGTTGTTTCACGAATTTGATTTGCGATTTTAGTAATATCTTTACCTTGGTTGTATGGTGGTTTCAGATAAATTTCCATGGATGCAGTTGAAATTGTTTTACGACCATCCAAAACCTCAATAATACGAGGAAGACCGGTTGTAACGTTTACTTCAGATACACCTGCAAGGTGGAATGTGTTTAGTGTCATCTGTGTAGATGGTTCACCAATACTTTCAGCGCTAACAATACCAACGCTTTCTCCAGGTTCAGCTAAACAGTTTTTGTATTCTTTAAGCATAGCTTCAAAAACTTTCTTTTGTTTTGCCGGAGTTGTTTTTTCAGGCATGTTGTCAAGTATCTCCCGAATAATTTTTTCAGGAAGTATTGATTTGTATTCTTTTATGAGTGCGTCCATTTTTATCCCTCTAATGTCTCTTTAATGACTTTCTTTACGTTGATGATGCCACCTTCACTCTTGGAAACATCAACACCATCTTCACCAAATGCAAACTGAACAATTTTTCCAGATGCATCGCGAACGGTGTAGTCATATTCGATTTTAAGATCTTGCATTGCGTTTGCAAGCCGTCGGTACAGGTAACCACTTTTTGGCGTTCGAAGAGCAGTATCCATCAGAGAATCTCTTCCTGTCATAGCCATGAAGAATGCTTCGTGGGGTTTTAGACCTGACTTAAAGCCATTTCTGATAAAGCCGTGAGCATCTCCACCTAAGTCTCCTTTTTTAAAGCAAGATAATGTTCTACCATGATATCCTTTGTTAACACGTCCACCACGAAGGTCTTGTTGACCAACAAGTGCGCTCATCTGAGCCATGTTAATAATATTACCACGAGCACCAGACTTAAGCATGTCCATGGTGTTAGATGGTTTTGCAGTATCACTTACAATATTACCAGCATCATTACGAGCTTTGTTCAAAACACTAAGTAATTTTAACTCAAGTGTTTCGGCATCAGTATAACCAGGTAAAGATTCTAGATTGCCTGCTTTGAATTGTTCAATAAGTTTGTCGGCTTCTTTTTCTGCAGTTTTAATTATTTTCTGTACTTGATCATTACCTTCAACACTTAGGTCAGTATCTGCAATTCCTGCGGTGAAACCACGACGGAATAATACTTCAATACCAAGTCGGTAAATTCTACCAAGGAAGTTAACAGTATCTTCAGGTCCGTATAGTTTATGGATTTGTCTTAAAAGTAGACCGCTACCTTCGCCAAGATTGTTTTTATCTAAAACACCTTGGATTAGTTTTCCGTTTTTAATAATAACCATACTTTCTGGATCTTCAGGATGTTCTTTGTAACCTTTGTTAGGTGCGCTAAAGTTAAGATCTTTTGGTAGAAGTACGCTGAAAATTTCTTTACCAGTTACTTCTTTTTTCTTAGGAAGTCCACTAAATTCTGTTTCGCCAATAGCCATAAGCATATCAACTGCTTCTTCGTGAGGAACAACAAAATTAGTATTTGTTAACAAATAATTACCACTAATTGCGTCTTGATTACAACCAATAATAGAAAGACCGTATCGAGGACTAATCAATTGTGTTTGTACTTGCATTAATAATTCTGCTTCAGCTCGAGACTCTTCAGTTTGAGGGACGTGTAAGTTCATCTCGTCACCATCGAAATCTGCGTTATATGGAGCACATACAGCAGGGTTCATTCTTAATGTTAAACCATCAAGGACACGAACTTTGTGACACATCATACTCATTTTGTGCAGTGATGGTTGTCGGTTGAATAATACAACATCGCCGTCCATTAAATGGCGTTCAACAATAAGTCCTGGTTCAAGTTCTTCTAAGAGTTGCTCTTTTGTTTCATCTGTAATTCGTTTACGTCGGCCATCAGGTCGAACAATATAATTTGCACCTGGATATTCTTCAGGACCGACTTCAACAAATTTTCTTAGATAGTCCATGTTCCAGTCATTAATTTTTTCAGGAACAGTTAATTTCATAGCGAAAACTCTTGGAACACCAACTTCGTTAATTTCGAGTTTTGGATCTGGACTAATAACTGCACGAGCACTAAAATTAGTACGTTTACCTGCAAGGTTATGTCGGATACGACCTTCTTTAGATTTAATACGTGCAGTTAACGTTTTTAGTGGTTGACCGCTACGGTGTCTTGCTGGAGGTAACTGAGAAACATCGTTATCAAAGAATGTTGTTACGTGGTACTGTAGTAAATCCCATAAGTCTTCAACAATAATTTCTGGAGCACCAGCGTTAATGTTTTCGAATAATCGTTGGTTAATACGAACAATATCTCCTAATTTGTGTGTTAGGTCGTCTTCACTTCGCTCACCGGATTCTAGCGTAATACTTGGACGCATAGTTACTGGAGGAATTGGAAGTACGGTTAAAATGGTCCATTCAGGTCTAGCTGTTGTTGGATTAATACCAATAACTGTTAAGTCTTCATTACTGATTTTTTCAAATCGAGTTCTAATCTCAATAGGACTAATTCTTTTTTCATCTTCAAGGAAAGTTGTAGGTTTTTCTAACTTGATTTTTTGTTGCTTAGCACTACAGTGAGGACATTTAGTAACGGTCTTCATTGTTGCAATCATTTCTTTAAGATAATTACGACGCTCCGTGTCAGTTCCAAACTCGCTGATTTTATCAAGTTCATCTTTTACTTCTTGAATTTTTGTTTCTGGAATTAGAATTCGACCACAATCTCTACAGGTTAGACGTAGAAGATCAAGAGCAAGTTCAACGAACTTAATGTGCACAACAGGTCGTGCTACTTCAATGTAACCGAAGTGACCAGGGCATTCTTTTAATTTTAAACCGCATGTCTTACATTTTAAACCAGGATCAATAACACCTAGTCGAACATCCATAAGACCACCATCTACAGGGTATCCTTCTTTATCATACAATTCAGGCGTAACGATTTTTGCACTTGCCATGCCTTTTATGAATTTAGGACTCATAATACCGAATGTGATTGCGCCAACTTTTTTGAAAGTAAATTGTTCATCTGCCATTTTTTCCACCTAGTATTTTGATACTAACTCTAGTTTAGGATATAAACAGAGTGACTTGAACTCGTCAAGTATGAGTTTAAACGCATACGAAAGTTCAACATTGTTAATCTCAGCATTCTCCCCTGTAATTGGACAGTAATACTTGTCTCGTCGTGTGTCATGCACCGCGATAATACCTGCTTCTTCACTAATTGGAAGAATTGTTTTATCAGAATCAAATCGTTCTTTTAATAGAAGACTTGCTCCGTGAGCAACAAAAGTATCTTTTTCCATCTCTCCCAGTCTAAGTCCACCTTCTTTGAGACGACCTTCTGTAGGTTGTCGCGTTAGTAGCTGGATTGGACCACGAGCACGTGAGTGAATTTTATTTCGAACTTGGTGTTTTAGACGTAAGTAATACATAGGTCCGATAAAGATTTTTACTTTGTATTGTTCGCCAGTTGAACCGTTGTACATTGTTTCTGTACCGTCTTCGCTAAAACCATAACTAAGAAGTTCACTTCTTAGGTCTACTTCTTTTTCAGCATCAAACATAGTACCATCAATGTATCGTCCACCAAGAGAGCCAACTTTAGCACCAATTAATTCTAACAAGTGACCAATAGTCATACGTGTTGGAATACCATGTGGTGAGAAAATAATATCTGGTTTAACGCCTGTAACGGAGAATGGCATATCGATTTCAGGAACAACTAAACTAACAACACCTTTCTGTGCGTGTCGACTAGTAAACTTATCTCCCATTTCAGGAATTCTTTGTTCACGAAGACGAACTTGAATAAGTTTGTTACCTTCATCGTTTTCAGTTAAGAAAACCATATCAACAGTTCCTTCTTGACCGTGAGCCAAACACATAGATGATTCACGTCGAGAACTTGCTGCTAAATTATATTCTTCCATTGCGTTAAGGAAACGAGGTGGTGATGTTTTACCAATAACCACATCATCTTGTTTTACAATTGCTTCTGGGAAAATAATACCGTCATCTTCTAAAAAACGATAATCTTTTTCAGTTCGATAACCTTTTACATCTTTATCAGGCATACCGACTTCATCTAAAAGTCCACCTGAGTAACGAAGTTCTTCAGTAATCATGGGCTTAAAGTAATGACTTCGAGCAAAACCTCTATCCACACTTCCTTGATTAAGAATAATTGCGTCTTCCATATTAAATCCTTGATAGGACATAATAGCAACAGTAACGTTTTGCCCGGAAGGATGTTTATCATATTCGCTTAAATCATGTAAGATGGTTGAAACAATAGGTACTTGTGGATAATGCAGTAAGTTTGTATCCATGTCCATTCGAACAGAGAAGTTAGCTGCATAAAATCCAATACCTTGCTTTTGGTTTTTAGAACCTTGAGAAAGACGTGCACCTTGGTTGTGATGACCGAAAGGAACAAGTCCTGTTGCAACACCAACTAAAGAAACAGCACTTACTTCCAAGTGGGTGTGATCAGCTGTTACTTCAGGTTCAGTAAAAGCAACTAACGCGTTTTCTTCTTCAGCAGCATCAAGATATTCAATGATACCCTGTTTTACTAAATCAGACCAACTTAATTCGCTTTTTTCCAACTGCTCATAATGTCTTTTGGTTAACAAGCTTTTACCTTCTTTTACAACAATAAGAGGTCGAACAGTTCTTCCTTTACAAGTTTCAAGATATACATTTCCATTAGTAGGAGAAAGATGCACATTTACATTACCTGGAATTCTATTCATACGTCGTTCTGAAATAATTCTGTCGGCAAAAACTTTAGCGTCTTTTACAGTGCCTACAAATTTATAATCCATAAATACATCAGTCATTTTATTTACCCCTGCACCGTTTCTAGACCGAATGTCTTTAGCATTTTTGTTAATTCTTCGCTGTCAACTGCTTGTGTTACACTAGCTAATATTGCTAGGTTCTTTCGCAATCCAATGTTAGTTCCTTCTGGTGTCTCACTAATACAGAGACGTCCAAGATGTGTTGAGTGTAATGCTCGAGCTTCGAAGTTTTCTTGACTTGAAGAAAGAGGACTAAACACACGTTGTAGTGAGGAGATTAACTCCAGGTTATTTTGTCGAGAAATACGTTGGGAAACACCCGTTCGATTACCAACCCAATTACCAGTTGCCATACTACTGTAAATTCTTTGTGTTAATAATTTCTCTCGGATAATAACTTTAATAGAAGGAATTTTTCCTCGCTTTACAATTCGTTGGAAGTTGTATAGTAAGTCTCCAATTAAAACTTTAATATTAACTCTGAATAAATCAGCAAGCAAATCGCCTGAAAGTTTCAGTCGTTTATTTGCGTAATGATCTTTATCAGTTAATGGAAGTTCTCCACGTGTAGTTCTTACAAAGTCTTTGAGGTATTTACATACATTAATTGCTTTGAAATTTCTGTTATCGCTACTAATACCTAAGTGAGGTAAGAGATACTTGTCTAAGATTTCTTCAACACGTTGAATTCTAATTTCGCGAGATTGTGTGATGCCAACTTTTTTAGCAACCATATCAAGTGCTTCTTCGCGATCTTTTACATCAACATATTCAAAAAGGTTAGCAAATACTTCACTGTCATTACCAAGGTCAATTGCTTTCATGATGTCTTCATCTTTGAGCATGCCTAATGCTTTTATTAAGAGAATAACAGGAATTCTTTTTACTCGAGTGAAGGTTAAGTATAAGATGCCATCTTTGAGTTTCTCAAATTGATGAGGAATTTTATATGACCCTCGTTCTGAAAAGATTTTACCAACAAACTTAGACATGCCAGTTGATGCTTTTTCAACCATTAATCTGTTTGATGCTAGGTCTTCAATTTTTACCAGAACTTTTTCTGTACCATTAATGATGAAGTATCCTCCAGGATCGTTAGGGTCTTCGCCAGATTTGATAAGTTCTTCTTCATTCTTGCCGTTAAGATGACAAAACTTACTTTTCAGCATAATAGGAAGGTTTCCAATTTGTAATTTGAAGTCTTCACGTTGTACACCGTTAATGTGCGCTGAAACTTCCATGTAAATTGGAGCTGCGTAAGAAATTTTTCTTAAACGAGCTTCACTTGGAAGAATATCTCTTTTAGAACCATCAGCTTCAGTAATTTCAGGTTTTGTAACCCAAATATTATCAAGTCGAATTTTAAAGTCTTCAACATTTGGTGGAATGATAGTTGGTTCGATTGTTCTATTCTCTTCGAGAATTTTATTTAGTTCATTATCTACAAAATTGTTAAATGAAGTTAGGTCTGCTTCGATAAGAGAATTTTCTTCAAAAAACTTTTTTAGTAATAATTCTGAATTTACTAGTCTTGTTTCTTTATTCACTAGAGACACCTCTATAGAAGATTGCTTTTCCAGCTGTTTCGCTGATTCTTGTAATTTTAATTATATCACCAACTTTAATGTCCATGCCAATAAGTGCGGAGTCATTAATTGGAATTTTTGGTAGTTCCTTCATAGAAATTTTATATTTTGTAAGGAGTGTTTCCTTTTCTTTGTCAGAAATCTTTTCGTGCTTTGGCACTAATGTATGTTGGATTTGATTATCAGTCATTGTTTACAAAACCCCCTGAATAATAGGAAAATGGCGAGCCGGACGAGATTTGAACTCGCGACCACCTGATCACTTCAGCAAAGCACGGATAACCGCAATTTGCATTAAAAGTCAGGTGCTCTACCAGGCTGAGCTACCGGCTCATTGTTTGATAGATACAAAAATAAAAACACGCCCTGGCCGGGATTCGAACCCGGGTCGCGGCCTCGACAGGGCCGCATGATAGGCCGAGCTACACTACCGGGGCATCATACTCAGATAGATGTAATTATAATTGCGTTAACCAAACGCTTCGAGGAACTCGAGTTCGTTTATAAAGCTTATGGTTAAGAAATGTTCTCTAGGTCCTTTTTGGGGCTGTTTAAGGGCATTTAGGATGAATTTATCATACGAATTGCTATTTTCCATACTATTTACTGCCTCCTAGTGTTTCTAATCTCCAAATATTTATAAATTACACTACATTTAGTGTTTTTATGCTTTGCCCCTACTGTTCCCATGACGAAACAAAGGTCCTTGAGACTCGAGAAACTAGTGATGAAGAAACGAGGCGTCGACGTGAATGTCTTAAGTGTGAAAAACGTTTTACTACATATGAGCGAGTGGAACTTAAACCAATTCTTGTTATTAAAAAAGATGGGCGACGAGAGGAATTTGATCGACAAAAGATAATTAGAGGACTACTTCGAAGTTGCGAGAAGCGACCAGTTGGCTTACTTGATATTGAAAAACTTGTGGATAATGTCGAATACAAAATTCGTTCTATGGGTGAGCAAGAAGTCAAAAGCACAAAAGTTGGCCAATTAGTAATGAACCGACTCAAAAAATTAGATTCTATTGCTTATATTCGCTTTGCATCTGTTTATCGAGATTTTGCAGATATTGAATCTTTCCAAGACGAAATTGAAAGATTAACAGAAAGAGTTCTTGATAAAAGTATAGAAGATAATGTAAAAAAATAGTTTTATATTCTAGTTCTTATTTTGGTCTTGTATGGGATTGCCTGATTTTTATAACAAAGATATTCATCATGAAACAATAGTTGGGCTAGTTAAAGAAATTGTTGTTTATCATCAACAACCATTTGAAGATTTCTCGCATACTTCTTTAGGAGATATTGTTGTACAACCTTATGATGAATCTGCATCGCCTTTTAATGCCTTAGATAAAAAACAATTTCTCATGAAAGCATTGCCTTCACTGAGCACTATTGAAGTGGATGTGGATAATTTTGGTAGCGAAGTGCCTTCTGTTACTAAAGATGTTGCATTTGAAAAATCAGCTGTAACAGAATATATTACTATTCATGAAATGGGGCATATTGCTTTTGCGAAACTAAAAGAATTAGATGGGTTGTATTTAGGTTTACAAATGGCAAAACAATCTCCATTAAAAAATTCTGCAACTTACTTACTTGAAGGTTTTGCAGATGCATTAGCAATTAGTTATTTACATCAGAGATACAGTAACACCGATATGTTTCCAGAAACAATGCAGTTAATTGATGGTATTTATCCAAAAGAAATTATGAAAAACAGAGACAAACCTTATTCCTCTTCACTCTTGCAAATGTGTAGATTACAATCATATCAAGAATTCCTAGATAAAACAAAAGCGTACGCATTAATTATACTTGCTGACTTTGATAAACTATCTATAAAGCAAGCAGAAAAAAATTATTCTTCGTTTTTAGACGAACAATTTAAACTAGATTTTTAGATATCTGCACTAACTAAATCTCGGTCGATTAATTTAATGAGTTTTTGAAACGTTGTTCTTAGTGCTTCATCTTCAGTTGCGTGTTGGAGTTGTGTTAATGTGTCAACTAGTCGACGGAAGAAACGAATTATATCTCCTTCTGCCAGATTGCAGTAGGTCATAAGCTGTGTGAATGTTGCGCCTGTTGCCCATGCTTTCACAAAGTTAATCATACGTTTTAATGATATTTTGTTAAGGTCGTGACCAACACGAGTTTTCCCAACAAGATTAAGAATTCTATTGTAAGCTTTCTCACTGCCTTTAATCATAAAGTAATCAAGTCGTCGTGCTTCATATGTTAATGCTGCAAGAATAGTTAAGAGGTCTAAGTCTCCTATTTCGTGTAAATGGTTTAAGAAAAATAATTCTGTTAATGCAATTTCATTACTATACAAATGTTTTGCAAAATTACCTTTGGGTGTAAGACTAAATTTTTGCGTGTTTTCTACATATGCATTTTCGTAAGTTGTTTCGCTAGCATCTTTTATGTAATCTAATTTTTTAAGAAGTTTTATTTTATTTTTGTACGTTGCCATAACATGTACGGCTTTTCTGTTTGCTTGTGTTCGCGTGTAATAATCAAAACTAGACTTTAATACTTTTTCCTGTGTTGCTTCATCAAAGTTAGCCAGGAGGTTTAATACAGTGTTTGTACTAAGTGTGAATTGTGAAATAATTGGCTCATCATCAACTGTTGATATTTTTTTTAATTTGTCTAAGTCCGTGTATTTACGGTTAATCATGGCAATGACTGTTCCTTCCTTGTCGATGCCTCTTCTTCCTGCTCGTCCAGCAATTTGAAAATATTCTTTTGCGTTTAGCATACGAGTAGTAATGCCATCATATTTTTCTAAGGAATTAAAGATAACTGTTTTTGCAGGCATGTTAATACCGACACTAAATGTTTCAGTTGTGTACAAAATCTTCACTAAACCCTTGCCGAATAATTCTTCAACAATATGCTTAAGTGCAGGAAGCATACCTGAATGATGAAAACCAATTCCTTTAGGTAGTGTTTGTCGAAGAATTTTTGTTGTATCCATATTTGCAAATTCTGGTTGCATATGGTTTCGCACAAAAGTACTTACTTCTTGACTTTCTTCGCTGCTTAAGAAATCTTTTTTCTTAGCTGCTTCGCCAGCATAATCTTGACATTTTTTCCGAGAGAAACAAAAATACATAGCAGGCATTTTTACATCGCCAATAATTTCCATGTGGTGTGGAGGTTTAATATCATACATGCCTCTTCCACGTCGTTTACCTTTGTGTTGTTGACGTTGCCCAACCAATGCATATGCATGTTCTTCTTCTAAAGCAATGTCGATCTTAATTTTTTCAATAGTTGTTAAACCTAATTTTTTATCAAAACAAAGATGGTTTAATGGAACAGGACGATGACCATAAAAAACAGTTTCAACTTCATGTTTTTTGACTTCTTGTATCCATGCAGCAAACTCTTTATAGTTAGGAATAGTTGCGGAAAGTGCTAAAAAACGGACGTGGTCAGGAGAGAAAATAATTGATTCTTCCCAAACTGTTCCTCGTTCAATATCATTGATATAGTGAATTTCATCAAAGACAACATAACTAACACGCTGAGCAATAGGATCGTTTGTAAGGAGCATGTTTCTATAGATTTCAGTTGTCATAATGAGGATTTGAGCGCCAGGGTTAATGCTGTGATCACCTGTAAGAAGACCAACTTTTTCTTTACCATAGTCTGCGCAAAAGTCTTTGTATTTCTGGTTAGAAAGTGCTTTGATAGGTGCCGTGTAGACAATGGTACTGCCTTCAGGAAGATGTTTGTGAATGACATACTCTGCGATAAGTGTTTTACCCGTACCAGTGGAAGCTGAAACAACACAAGAATGATTTCTATCAATAGCTGCAATTGCGTCCTCTTGGAACTTATCGAGTGTTTTTCCTTTGAACTCCATGTTTTTAAGAGACAAGTCGTTGTTTATAAACATGCCTAAACAATTTTTTTTAAGAATTAGTACTTATTTATTTTATGAATTTGAGAACTTCACTAAAATCTTCTTTTCCTTCTTTTTGTTTTATTTGAAATGTTGTTACTTGTTCTAACTCTTTTGCACCATTAAATGATATTGATGTGCCTACTGCCTGAGCAATGTGAATATCGTTTCTACCATCACCAATAAAGAAGCATTGTTTTTTAGTAAATCCATAATGATTCATAAGTAGTTTTACAAAATCTAATTTTCCTTCATAGTCGCAAGGTAGAAGATTCCATCCAATAAGTTCTCCTTTTTCATTCCAGAAATATTCGCATGCTGCAAAACTATGATCAATATGAAGTTCTTTTTGCGCAATATCTGCTTGAGCTTTGAAACCTCCTGAGATAAGTGCAGTTGCATATCCTTGAGCATGTAATGTTTCCACTGTCTTTTTTACATTTGGATGATATTTAGTCATGTCAATTACTTTGTCAAAGTCATGTTTTTTTATATCGAACATTTGATGAATTTTAATGGTGTCTGCCATCCATTCAACATAAGATGAATATTCTTTATTAGTCCATTTTTGTTTTGTTTCTTCTTCAAGTTCAAGTGCTTCCTTGCCAAGATATTCTGCGATCTTAGTCCATAAACTAGGCGTGGTATTACCGAAGCTGTCTTTGTAATGTTTGTAAAATATTGTACCTTCCATATCTAAAACTACAAGACCTTTTGGTTTTGTTAGCTTCGGACTGAGAATGTGTTCAATTTCTTTAGTTTCTGATTTTAAGTTTTTAAGGAATTTTTTTAGTTGGTTGTGATTGTTTTGTGATGCTTGCAAAATTTGTTCTGCTTTGGCAACACTCCAGACAGTTTTCCCTTCTTGATGATGTTTGAATATGAAATTTTTTTGAGCTAAATTTTCTACTGCTTCATAAGTGTAGCTTCTACTAACACCGCTAATTCTACTTAATTGAGATGTGGTTATATGGGTATGTTGAAGGATTATTTCAAATATCTTTGATTCTTTTTCCGTCAAGCCAAGTTGTCGTAAATCAATTGTCATTTTGCTATGAATTCAAATAAATTATATAAGTCTTCCGATTTCGGAGGACAAACTAATATTTTATTTTTCACTACTTTTTTAAATTAGCATATTCATTTCTATCTATTATGACAGAATTACTTTATTTGAAAGATTGTTATCTTAAGGAATGCACTGCGAAAGTTGTTTCTGTAGGTTCTCATGATGGAAGTGTTCTTATTGAACTTGATCAGACAATATTTTATCCAACAGGCGGAGGTCAACCATCGGACAGCGGTCAAATTATCAGCGGGCAGGGAACTGTCTTCGAAGTAAACTCAGTCTATAAATTCCAAGGAAAGGTTTTACACGTTGTAGATAAAGAAGGGCTTTCTGTTGATGATTCTGTAAGTTGTAAGGTTGATTGGGAGAGAAGATATCGTCATATGCGAATGCATACTGCCGCACATATTATTTCAGATTTATTTGAAGCAGAGAACGATACGCTCGTTTCTGGAAATCAATTAGGACTTGAGAAAAGTAGAATTGATTTGACATTAGAAAATTTTGATAGAGAACATATGGAAAGCTTTGAAGGTAAAGCAAATGACGTCATTGCAAAAGGACTTCCTATCAAGAAGTATTTCTTATCTCGAGAAGAAGCAGAGAAAGATCAAGGATTGTTTACACTACTCAAAGGATTTTCTGATGAAATAAAAGAAGTGCGAATAGTAGATATAGTTGGTTTTGATAAAAGCGCTTGTGGCGGAACACATCTAGATAATACATCCGAGATAAAAGGCATAAAATTCTTGAAGTTTGAAAACCGAGGCGCCAAAAGGCGACGAATATATTTCACGCTTGTTGACTAGCTTTTTAGTCTCGCCTTCGGAAAGCTTTATAAATAGATTTAGAGTAACCAAACTTATACAGCCCCGTAGTGTAGTGGCCAATCATCCGGGATTTTGGGTCCCGGGACCTCGGTTCAAATCCGGGCGGGGCTATC
>CAZSZY010000015.1:0-20143 GCA_964611285.1 uncultured Methanosarcinales archaeon | reverse complement strand
AAAAATACTTTGATTATTTAGAACACAATACGCAAACACTTTTTTCTATAGCAAAAAAAGCTAGAATGAAACATTTCGATCCAGAAGATTTTGTTGAAATAAAACTAGCAAAAAATATGGCTGAGCGAGTAGTAGGTATTATTTCTGTTGTAGCTCCACAAATTGTAGGAAGTGGTGTTGTTGAACGAATCATTGAGCTCGAAGAAAAATATGCAAGTCAAGACTGGCGAGTTGCTTTTGAAATAGCGCATGAAATAGCTGAACAAAAATATTGTCAATTCAAAGATAAAACTGAAGCAATTGAAGTTGGCGTCAGAACAGGATTTGCTTATGTAACAGTGGGCGTTGTATCAAGCCCTATCGAAGGATTAACATCCATTGAAATAAAACCTCGTCGAGATGGCAAGGGAGAATTCTTTAGAATGAATTATGCAGGCCCAATTAGAAACGCAGGAGGAACTGCGGCTGCAACAAGCGTTCTTATCGCAGACTACGTTCGGAAAAAAATGGGTTATGCAAAATATGATCCTGATGAAAAAGAAATACGACGATGTTATGCAGAACTAGAAGATTATCATCAGTATATCGCAAACTTACAATACTTTCCATTCAAAGAAGAAACAGAATATTTGCTGAAACATATACCGATTGAAATAGCTGGCGATCCTAGTGAGAAAAGAGAATTATCTAACGTATCACTAAAAGATTTACCACGCGTTGAAACAAACTTTCTTCGAAGTGGCTATTGTCTTATTCACTCATCATGTATTCCTCTAAAAGCTGCAAAGCTTTGGAAACAAATTGCTAAATGGGGAAAAGAAATGGGAATGGATGATTGGGAATTCTTGCCTGAATATCTTAAAATGCAAAAAGACTTGCGAGCAAAAAGCACCCAGAAAGGAAAAGAAGAAGTATCTGAAAAAGATGCTATAAAAATAAAGCCGGACGGAACTTTCATTAAGGATATTGTTGGTGGTCGACCGGTTCTTGGACATCCTATGCAAAGTGGTGCATTTCGCCTTCGATATGGACGAGGACGAGCAAGTGGTTATTCCGGACAAAGCATTCATCCAGCAACAATGAGCGTACTTAATAATTTAATTGCAACAGGTACACAACTTAAAGTAGAACGACCTGGAAAAGCAGCTGCATTTACCCCGTGCGACCATTTAATGGGGCCTATTGTGAAATTACAAAATGGTAGTGTTGTAGCAGTTAAAACTCAAGAAGAAGGAGAGCTCCTCAATAAAGATGTTAAAGAAATAATTTACCTTGGCGACGTACTCATTAATTATGGTGATTTCTTAGATAGAGCACATGTGCTTGTTCCTCCAGGATATTGTGAAGAATACTGGATACTTCATGTTAAAAAAGCGCTAGAAGAAAAAAAAGTTGTTGATATAAATGAACAATCAACCTTGTTACAACTTCCCGTTAGTGTTACTGAACAATTGTTTAAAGAACCCATTACGACAGCTATTTCTTTTGCAGCTGCAAAAAAAATAAGTCAAGTATTAGGTATTGGGTTACATCCTGAACACACTTTCTTTTACAGAGAAATTACTAGACAACAACTTAAAGATTTGGTTGGGTGGCTTGGACATGGTCAATATTTATTAGAAACACCAAAAATAATTTTACCCCTAAAAGAAGAATTTGCTTTAGGAAAACGAGCACTAGAAATTCTTGGCGTTCCTCATGAAGTTGTTGAAGAAAGAGTTAGTATAGTTTCTGATGCTGCAAGTGCATTAACAACAACTCTAAACATTCGGAGTCAGCTTGATGCAAAAGATGTTGCTAAGCTTCTTGATGAAGAACAATATAGCACCAAAACAACTTTAGAACTTGTTAATTTGCTTGCGCCTTACAAAGTCAAAGATAAATCAGGAGTTTTTATAGGTGCTCGAATGGGTCGACCAGAAAAGGCAAAAATGAGAAAAATGACTGGCTCACCACACTGCCTTTTCCCTGTAGGTGAAGACGGAGGACGACTTCGAAGTTTTCAATCAGCATTATTATCTGGAAAAGTAACAGCAACATTCCCCGTCTATCTTTGCCCAAACTGCAAAAATAAAACTCCACTTCGCATCTGCGAAATGTGTGAAACACTCACTGAACGGAGAAAAATAGATTATAAAACAAAAGAAGACGTTCCTGCAAGTGATGCAGAAAAAGAAGGTGGAGAACGTTTAGTCAATTCTAAAGAATGGAATGTGCCCATTAAAGGAATTTTTGATTACTGTCTTAAAAAAATGAAGACAAAAATTTATCCTGATCTTATTAAAGGTGTTCGCGGAACAATTGGGAAAAACAAAATTCCTGAGCACCTCCTTAAAGGAATACTTCGCGCCAAACACAATGTTCATGTCAACAAAGATGGAACAATTCGCTATGACGCAAGCGAAATAACTCTCACTCATTTTAAACCAAAAGAAGTTGGTGCAAGTATCACCCGATTAAAACAACTAGGTTATGAAAAAGATATTTATGGAAAAGACTTGGAAAATGATAATCAAATACTAGAACTTCTTGCACAAGATGTTGTTCTTCCTGCAAGCAAAGTATCGCCAAATGAAGGAGCGGACATTGTTTTACTTAACACCACAAAATTTATTGATGATGAGCTTAAAATCATATATGGACAACAACCATTCTACAAAGCAGATAAAGCAGAAGATCTTATTGGCCAGCTCATAGTTGGTCTGGCACCACATACTTCAGCAGGAATAGTGGGTAGAATAATAGGGTTTAGCAAAACACAAGGACTGCTCGCACACCCCCTTTATCACGCAGCTATGCGACGAGATTGTGATGGAGATGAAAGTTGTGTGTTTTTACTTCTTGACGCGTTTCTTAACTTTTCTCAACAATTCTTGCCAACAACAAGAGGAGGAACAATGGATGCTCCTTTAGTATTAACCACACTTCTTAATCCTGCAGAAGTAGATGATATGGCTTTTCACATGGATGTTGTGGGAACTTATCCTTTAGAGTTCTATGAAGCGTGTGAAGCATACAAAAATCCTTGGGATGTAAAAATTGAACTTATTGAAAACAATCTTTTTACAGAAAGACAATTTGAAGGAAGTTTATTCACGCATGGAACAGAAGACATTAATGCAGGAGTGTTATGCTCTGCATACAAACTTCTCCCAAGTATGGCAGAAAAAATAGAAAGCCAAATGGACCTTGCAAAAAAAATTCGTGCAGTTGATACAACAGATGTTGCCCGTCTTGTTATTGAAAAACATTTTATCAGAGACACAAAAGGCAACCTTCGAAAATATTCTTTGCAACAATTCAGATGTGTTCATTGTAATGAAAAGTTCAGAAGACCACCACTTATTGGCAAATGTACAAGTTGTGGTGGAAAAGTTATTTTTACTATATCGGAAGGTTCAATTATGAAGTATTTAGAAATGAGTATTGCGCTTGCGGAAGAATATGGGGTTTCTGATTATTTGAAAGAATCCCTTTATCTTACTAAGAAAAGAACATTAGATGTGTTTGGAAAAGAAAAAGAAAAACAAATAGGTCTTGGTTCTTTTATGTAAAGCTTTAAAAAGAAGTATCTCTTTCTAGAAAGTATGAATTACGAAGCGCTCCTTGCAAAAGCACGAGAAGAACTACCTGAAGACGCAAGTAGTGGTGAACGTTTTGAAATACCAAAGATAAAGGGCCATTTGCAAGGAAACAAAACAGTCATTAGTAATATGGCTCAAATTGCAACAGCCTTAAGCAGAAAAATTGAAATTCTTGTAAAATACGTTGAAAAACAACTTGCTACAAAAGCAATGATTGAAGGAACATTTGTTATTTTTAATACAAAACTTTCTGCAACAAAAATTAACGAGAGAATTCAACAATTTACAGACCAATTCGTTATTTGTAAAGAATGTGGAAAACCAGATACAAAACTTTCTAAAGATTCAGGAATATATTTCGTACGATGTAGTGCTTGCGGCGCAAAATACTCTGTTAATTCTAAATTCTAATTAAGAAATTATAACTTTTTTATCTCGTCTAACAATAGAGGTAACTTTACAATACCAGCTTCATCATCGAAATGACCTTTCTTTTCTTCAACAAAGATTTTTGCTTTCAGCATCTTTTCAAAAATAGACTCATCTTCAACACAAACAAAAGGATCATTATCAGAAAAAAGAGCAGTAAAAGACTTTGATCTTGCTTTGGCTTTTTTCCAATCAAAAGGTAAGGCAATCCAAGGTTCTGCGATTTGTACTTCTTCAGAAGTTTCCAAACCAGTTAATCTTAACCAAGGAGCAACTAAAAAAACACCTTCAAATTGTTTGGTGCTATCTAAAGAAGCTAAATATCGTAAAATAGCTTGACAACCAACAGAGTGACCTACTAAAATAGATTCTTCTACAGAGGTTATTTTCTTATGAAGAGTTCTTACCCATTCTGCAATAGCTGGCTCATTAGAATTTGGCATGGGAAAAGCAGACACTTTGTATCCTAAATTTTCTAAATTAGACTTTAACCATGGAAACCAGCAATTATGAGGATTTCCTCCCCATCCATGAATAAGATATACAGTTTTCATAATTCTTAAATTAAGACAAACAGAGCTTATATATTTTGCTGACCTTATAAACACCAAACTTTAAATAGCAATCATCCCAGAAAATAAAATATGAGCTTAAAAAAGCGTGTGCAATTAGAATTTCATCTGGAAAGGACAGAGAAAAAAGGAATTCTTATCACAGGATTTACTATTGCTCTTGTTGTTTTTATGTTTGCTTGGCGAACAACAGACTACTCATTTCTTACAGGCACCGTTGCATTTCTTGCTTTGGTTGCTATGAGCATGATTAGCTTGTTTTTATTTGTCTCCGGAGCAAAAGTATTTGGTCTATATAGAGGATATTCTGTTCATTATAATTCTTGGACAAACGGTCTTTTAGTTGGTTTTGTGGTTTCTTTTATTAGTTATGGTCTATTACCTATTATTTTTCCAGGACATATGGAAATCAAAGCAATAGAAAGATTGCGACATGGCAAAGCATATTTTGGTGAAAACAAAAAAGACATGTTTCTTATCTTAGCATCCGCTCCACTTACTGCTTTAATTGTTTCTTTTCTCTTCTTTTATCTTGTTCTTTTTACCGGAATGGGTGTTTTTTATTATGGTGTTGTTATCAACGCACTCATCGCTTTTTTTAGTTTACTACCTTTTACAAAAAATATTGGCGCAACAATGTTTTTTGCAAGAAGAACAGAATATTTTGCTTTAGTAGGAATAACAGCATTTTATTTTATTATTATTATTTCTCAGTCAATTTTTCCATTACTCTTTATTCTTTTAGCGGCTCTAATTTACTGGGTGGTTATTGCTATTAAGAAAAAAAGAAGTAATCTTATGCAACCATAGAATAAAATCCCTTTAGAAAAAGATAAACTCCCACAACAAAGCAGAAAAATTTTATGGGAAGAAGCACAGAAATAATACAAACAACTCCAATACCTATATCTATTGCACTCATAATATCTCCTTTGAAAGCAACACCTTTAGCTATCAAGTAAAGACCCCCACCAAGTAATAAGCGTAAAGGCGCAATATGAGCAGGTGCTAAAAATAGCAGTACAGCTACTAAAACATCGAGCAACCCAAAAAATTTGAATAAAAACATAAAAGAGTAAAATTGAAGAGAATATTTAATGGTTTCTTTAAAAAAATTTACTTAGAAAGATAAATTTTCTTGTAAAGCGAGACAAAGTGCTCGGGCGCTATTGAAATACCTGCATCACTAAATGCGGTTGCGAGTTTTTTGCCTTTGGTGTCTTCTTCTGCTTCGGGCTGAAAGAAATCGAGTAAAGACTCTAAAAGGTCTTTATATAAATAACGCTCGTTAATAAAAAGAACGACATCTTTTTTGTTATTGGTTATTTTACCGGTGGTTAAAGAGATTTTTATTTCTCCATTTAATAAAAAATTCTTTTCTAAAAAAAAACCCTTCTTAAAAAATTCTGTTGCAACAATTTGTTTAATGTATTCTTTTTTATCAAGAGAAAAATCAATTTTGGGAAAAGTGTTTTCTTGAGATATATCTTCAATAGACAAAATACGACCTAAATATTTTTTTACTTTTTGTTTAACTTTTCCTTTTGCCCAGTCATTTTCAACTAAGTAAGCATATTGTTTTTCTTTTACTATTTTAGCACGAACAAACATTTTAACTCGTTGTGTCCTCTTTTTTTTCTTTCTCTAAATCTTTTTCTTTTTCTTTCTCTTTTAGAGTATGAAAATCAGCTACAGACGTACTATCGGCACGCGTACTAAAGTTCATTACTTTAATTTCTCGTGTTTTAAGAGAAATCGCTAGAATTCTTGCGGGTTGAGGCTCTAAGCCCCTTTTTTCTTGATCTTCAGTAATCGCCGTCCAACCAGAACTATTAATACAAGTTACATTGCGATAATTTTTTACTTGAGCTCGATGGATGTGACCAGTAACAAAAATATCTGGAATGGGATCAATCACCAAAGGATCTTCTTGTGTATCTGGAACATATAATGTTGAACCGTGAGAAGGAGCTAAATGGCGACGTTTTAACAGATAAATCATAATATCATCGGAAACTTTTTGGCCTCCTGCAGCTCTTAGCGAAGGAACCATGTCAGAATAATAAATTAAAGAATAACCATGATACATTAATACATCAATGCCAGAAAAATCTTTTGTTACATCAACTGCAAGATATGCAGGGTTAGATACCATAATAACATTTGGTAAATCCCAAAGCGCTTTTCCATATTCTTTATCAATAGGAAGTTGGGGCTCTGCAATTCGCCCAACATCATGATTTCCTGGACAAATAATTATTTTTATGTGAGGAGGGATTTTTTTTAAGTATTCTGCTGCCACAGCGTATTGTCCTTTACAATTATCAATCTCTAGATTCTCTTCTTGACTAGGATAAATACCGACACCCTCAATAACATCACCAACAATGAATAAATATTTTACTTTTTTGGCAATTTGACGTTGCTCAAGCGTACCTAATTTTCCATTAAACCATAATAAAACGCGATGAAATTCTTTTTTTAAAAATTCTTTAGAACCCACGTGAAAATCACCAAAGAAAATTGCGTAATTATCAAGCGGTGATTTTTTTAATTCCTTACTTAGAGGAATATCTGGCTGCACAATTGCATTTGCAAACATAATATCTTTCCCAACAGAACCTGTAACGCCAATAACTTCATCTAAAGATAAATCTTTAGCCAAAGGCAAAAGTTCTTCATTATCTTTATGAATTAATACTTTTGTTGTCCCAGTTAAGTCTTCGAGCTCTAAAATAACATGACCGTTTTTTGTTATGGCTTTTTCTAAAACCATCCCTATAATAGATGTTTTTTCTTTTCCAGAACGACCTCGTAAACGATTTATAGAAGTTAAACCAACCAACTCAGGCCGAGACTTTATCATACTCTCCAGCGCCTTAAATCTAATAGTAAAATATTTTACAAAATCTTTCACCTGATGTTTACCGGGTGTTTTTTCATGAGATTTTATAATAGAAACGCGTCCTTCATTTGGATCTATTTGTTTTTCTGTTGGAAAAAGAGCGGACGTGTCACATTCAGGAAAATTTTTCTTTAAGAAAAAAAGAAGTTTGTTATTCCGCTCGATTTTATCTTTAATTTCAAAAATAATATTTATTTGTTGGGAAAGGGCATCATCTATAAACTCTCCTTGATCCACAAGATAATTAGTGATTGTTGTTACATCCATTTTATTCTAATAATTCTTTAATATCAACACCAAGCTCTTTTGCTAATAATAACTGTACTTTGTCTGCTAAATGAGAAGGAACACCTATTTGAATTTCTCTAGTTCTTCCGTGACGACCTTTAGAAATAACTTTTGCATTAATTAAACCAAGCATATCAAGCTCTGCAACAATATCAGATATCCTTCTTTGTGTTATTGGTTTAAGACCAAATCGAGGACAAAGATCTTTATACACATCATAAACATCGCCTGTAAAAATAGCTTTGTTTTTTGTTGAACGAAGTAAAAGAAAAATAGAAATTAACGTTGCTTGAAATTGTTTTGGTTGCGTTTCTACCACATCAATAATTCTGTCTCGTTCTATTTTTTCCTCAGCCATATCAATATGTTTAATTTCAACTCGCTCTGATTTTCCTCGCTCTGCGAGTTCTCCCGCAACCCTTAGTAAATCTATTGCACGCCTTGCATCACCATGTTCTCGCGCAGCATACGCAGCACATTTAGGAATAACACCATCATCAAGCGCGTCCTTTTTGAAAGCAACACTTGAACGATTTCGCAATATGTCTTGGATTTGTAATGCGTTGTAAGGTGGGAAAATTAATTCTTCCTCAGATAATGAACTTTTTACTCTTGGGTCTATGTGGTTAGCAAACATCAAATCGTTACTAATACCAATAAGAGTTACTTGAGAATTTTTTAATTCAGAATTTATTCTTGTTAAATTATAAATTATTTCGTCGCCTGATTTTTTTATCAATTGATCAATCTCATCCAAAACCAATACAAGAATTTGTTCTTCCTCATTGAGTGCGGAATAAAATATTTTATACACTTCGTCGGTTGGAAGACCTGTTGCAGGAATGGTTTTTCCAAATTCACGAGCAATCTCAGCAATAAGCCTATATTCTGTGTCTGCAACTCGTTTTAATTTACAATTAATATATACAACCTTCACCGACACGTTGTTTTCCTTTGCAACATTAAGAATGTTATCCATAGTATATTGTACGGAAAGTGTTTTGCCTGTACCGGTTTTTCCATAGATAAACAGATTAGATGGTTTTTCTAACTTAAGAACAGGAGCTAATATTTCAGCTATTTGACTTATTTGCTCATCTCTGTGAGCTATGTCTTCAGGCACATATGCTGCCTGCATTGACTTTTTATCTGCAAAAAGAGAATCTTGTATGAGAAAATTCTTAAAATATGATGATAAACCTTCTTTAGCCATGGAGTTCCACAAGAAACAAGGGGTTTATATAACTATTGCGTGTGGAAAATACTATATTATGAAAGATAGTTTCTAAAATAGATATTCTTTGGTGGATACCTGACACCATGAATGCATGTGGAAAATTTTTGAAAAAAAGAAAAAGAGTGATGTTAAAATGATATATAATTAAAATAAATATTATTAATAAATTAATTAAAAGAGTTCTTGTCTATAAATTCTTTGCTTTTGGACTTTTTGAGTAAATGTGTTATTTATAAAATTGATTAATAAAATAAAAAAATTATTATTCTATTATTTATTATATTTATTTATTTCAATATTGAAATAATATAATATATATAATAATATAATAATAAATAATATAATAATAAATAATAAAATAAAAGATATAATGTTCGAATTTTGTTTTTTAATAAAAATGAACTTGGGGCGTGGGTGATCAAACTGTTTTTTGATTTTTATTTTAATAATTAGAATATTTATTTTGATGTTATTTATAATTTTTTTATTTGTATTTACTTCTATTTGTTGTTTTCTTTAGTTTTAAGCGTTTTAAACACACAAATAATTAATTATTATATAACTATTTTTTTAATTTAAATAAAACCTTTTTTGTTTTTATATTTATTCTCCACAAGAAATGATGGTGTGAGAGTTATTTGTATTCACTCAATAATGGTTAAATTATAGGAATGTTTATAATAGATGCTTGGTTTTCTTTAATTATCAAAATAATATTTACAGAGGCACATTATAATGATTATGCAAAAAGATTTCATAGACAAGCTAAAAGTATTCGGACTTAACAGTTATGAAGCAAAAATTTGGGTGGCACTTCTTTCTCGTGGTGTTTCAAGTGCAGGAGAATTATCTGATATTTCTAATGTACCTCGATCACGAAGCTACGATGTCTTAGAATCCCTTGAAAAAAAAGGATTTATTATTATGAAGATTGGTAAACCAATCAAGTATATTGCAGTACCTCCTTCTGAAGTTTTAGAACGAGTAAAACAAAAAGTTCGAGATGAAGCAGATTTACAATCAAAAGGACTAGAAACATTAAAAGATTCCGACGTTCTTTCTGAATTATCTTCATTACACAACAAAGGCGTTGAATTAGTAGAACCAACAGACCTAACAGCTTCATTTCGAGGACGAAACAAAGTATATGAACAAATCTTACTCATGCTTAAAGAAGCAGAAAAAGACTTTGTGTTAGTAACCACAGAAGAAGGTCTTACCCGAAAAATTGACTTTTTAGCACGCGCATTTAAGAAAGCGCACGAACGAGGAGTTAATATTCGAATTGCAGCACCAGTTCAAACAAAAGACAATGAAGCTCTAAAATTAATTAAACCCTTCGCAGAAATTAGACACATCAAAAACATGCGAGCACGATTTGCTATTGCAGATGGTCAAGAAATAGCTTTCCTTCTTTTTGATGATGATCAAATTCATCCAAGTTATGATGTTGGTGTTTGGGTTAATACACCTTTCTTTGCATCGGCCATACAAGGACTTTTTGATGTTGCTTGGGAAAATCTTGAAACAATCAAAATTAAGAAATGATTTTTTTCATTATATTTATATTCTAACTATCTTTTCTTACCCTAATGACAAATAACATTAAGATTGTTGGAACCAACCACATTTCAGAACAATCCATTCAAAAAATTAAACAAGAATTTCTCTCATTTCAACCAGATATTATTGCAATAGAGCTAGATAAACAAAGATTACAATCACTACTTCATCCAAATCAAGAAGGAAAAATAGGTTTAGCGGCTATTCGACAATTTGGTGTAAAAGGAACTTTGTTTTTAATTCTTGGTCGTTATGCGCAGAAAAAACTTGGCAAAATAGTTAATATGAAACCAGGAAGTGAAATGTTGTTTGCAACCAACCTTGCACGAAGCAATGGATTAACACTTGCGTTAATTGATCGACCAATAAACAAAACAATCAAAAGATTATTCAAAAAATTAACTTGGAAAGAAAAATTTCGTTTTCTAGGTGATGTCCTTTTTGCACCATTTAAGAAAAAACAAAAAATAACTTTTAATCTTGCGTCTGTACCTGATGAAGACGTTATTTCTCAACTAATTAAACCGCTTAAAAAAAGATATCCAACATTTTACAATGTTCTTATTGCGGAACGAGATGTGTATATGTCTCGACAACTTGCAATTATTCATAAGAAAAATCCAGACAAAAAAACTCTCGCAGTTGTTGGTGCAGGTCATGTTCAAGGTATACACAAAGCAATTCCAAAACAATTACAACACATAGAAGTTGTCTAAAATATTTAAGCAGAATGGTTGTTTTTGTCTTCAGTGGAAATGAAGGGGGAGGGGTTTTTAAAAGGATTCTGTTAACTTCTGGTTTTAGCGCTTCTTTTAAGCGTATTTGCGAGTTCCACAGGAAACAAAGCAAAAACACCTTTATAAATGTTTCTTTTTAAACCTTTATAAATGAAAAAAGAAGGATTTATAAATAACCTTCTAATTAGATAGTTTAAAAAGAGGCGAAGAATAATGCGTTAGATTTGTTATACGCGCCGAAAAAATTTGTTGGGGGAAAAACAATATGTCTCTAGAAGAACTCAAAAAAGGATTGGACATCCGAATTGTAAACATTGTTGTTTCTACAAGTCTTGATCACGATATTCCTCTGGAAAAAATGGCAGCAACACTGTCAAATACAGAATACAATCCAGAGCAATTTCCAGGACTAGTAATAAGAATTAAAGAACCAAAAACATCAGCACTAATTTTTAGCTCAGGTAATGTGGTTTGTACAGGAGCAAAAAGTATTGATGAAGTAAGACGATCTCTTGAGAAAATCAAAGAAACACTTACAAAAATTAATATTAATATTACTATTACTCCAGAAATCCACATACAAAACATGGTGGCGTCAGGTGCAATTGGAATGGACCTTAATCTTAATACGTTAGCTATGAAATTGGATAACACAGAGTACGAACCAGAACAGTTTCCTGGTCTTGTCTTCAAACTTCTTGAAGCGAAGGCAACATTCTTGCTCTTTAGTAACGGAAAGATTGTATGTACAGGAACTAAGTCTGAAGAAGCAGTCTATAAAGCAGTTCATATGCTTATTAAAGTGCTTAAAGAACTGAAATAAGACTTACTTAAAAAGTTTAAATAAGGCTCTGGACAAACGAGGACAAGACATAAAAACTTGTTTTCATTTTCTTTTTTTAGCTTTTAAAACATTCGAGTTAGAAGGTGTGCTCTTATGAAGGTCGTAACAACAAAAACAACAGATATCGCAGAACAAGTCAAGCTCTTACAAGACTTTTTCGAAATGCATTACTATGATGATTTGGTTAAAGCCCTACAAAAAGGCGAGACTTACATTAAAGTAGATTTTCATAAATTAGCAATGTTTGATATTGATTTAGCACAAGAACTTCTTGATAAACCAACTGACATGTTTAAGACCTGTCAGCTTTCACTTGAAAAACTCAATCTCCAAGGAGATACCACAAAATTCTTTGTCCGATTTTTTAATCTTCCAGCATCGCAATATATTAACATTAGAGAAATTAGAAGTGCACACATAGGAAAACTAATTGGCTTTACAGGCGTAGTTAGACAAAAAACAGATGTACGACCGCAAGTAATTAGTGCAAAGTTTGATTGTCCTTCTTGCGGAAATATTATGAATGTTATTCAAACCGAACAAAAATTTCGAGAACCAGCAGGATGTGGGTGTGGACGAAAAAGCGGTTTCCATTTAATTGAAAAAGAATTGGTTGACGTCCAAAAACTTGTTTTAGAAGAGGCAACAGACGAACTTGATGGAGGAGAGCAACCAAAGCGATTTAACCTCATTTTACGACACGACTTGGTAAGTCCAATAAGTGAAAAGAAAACCAATCCAGGAAGTAAAGTGTTGGTTGTGGGCGTGGTTAATGAAATTCCTATTTCATCACATCAAGGAGTAAAAACAGTCGAGTTTGATTTGGTCTTAGAAGGAAATTATTTAGAACCAGTACAAGAAGAATTCTCATCACTCGTTATTTCTCCGGAAAAAGAAAAAGAAATTTTAGAATTTTCAAAAGGAGAAAATCCATTCAAAAAAATAGTAAAAAGTTTGGCACCCTCTATTTATGGTCATGAACGAATTAAAGAAGCACTTGTATTACAACTTTTAGGTGGTGTGATGAAACCACGAAGTGACGGAGTAAAAACTAGAGGAGATATACACGTACTTCTTATAGGAGATCCGGGTGCAGCAAAAAGTCAGCTTCTTAAACGAGTAACAGTAATTGCACCAAAATCACGATTTGTATCAGGTAAAGGAGCAAGTGGTGCAGGACTAACAGCTGCTGTTGTTCGAGACGAATTTCTTCGAGGATGGGCTCTTGAAGCAGGAGCATTAGTTTTAGCAAATCAAGGTATTGCATGTATTGATGAGCTTGATAAAATGAGTGATGAAGACCGAAGCGCAATGCACGAAGCACTTGAACAGCAAACCATCACTATCAGTAAAGCGAACATTCAAGCCACACTACGAAGTGAGACAACCGTTCTTGCAGCAGCAAATCCTAAATTTGGACGCTTTAATCCATTCGATGACTTAGGTAAACAAATCGATTTACCAGCACCTCTAATTAGTCGTTTTGATCTTATTTTTCCAATTAGAGATGTTCCTGACAGAGATAAAGATGATAAAATCGCAACCTTTATTCTAAAAATTCACCAAGATGTTACTATAGTTGACAAGGTAGAAATTCCAACCGAGTTTATCAAACTCTATATTGCTTATGCGAAACGACACATTCGACCCAAACTATCAAATGAAGCACTTGAAGAAATAAGAACATACTATGTAAAACTTCGAAACAGTGGTTCGGAAAGTGAAGGTGGAATGAAATCCGTACCAATTACTGCTCGACAACTTGAAGCATTAGTACGACTTACAGAAGCAAGCGCAAAAACAAGACTTGCAGAGGTTGCAACAGTAGATGATGCAAAAAAAGCAATAGAAATTTTACACTACACCCTTAGTCAAATAGGAATGGATCCCGATACAGGAAAAATAGATATTGATAGAATTACAACAGGCGTCACAACCAGTCAACGAAACCACATAGTTATTGTTCGAGAAGTTATAAAAAATCTATCTGCAGAATTTAATAACAAAGTTCCCGAAGAAGAAATAATTAAATTGTGCGAAACAAAAGGATTAACAGAATCAAAAGTAGAAGATGTATTACAAAAACTTGCAAGAACAGGAGAAATTTATGAACCTAAACACGGATTTTATGCTCCTGGAAAATAATTTATTGAAAAATGACAGACGACAAACCACGACCAACATATCAACGCCAAACTGCAAAAATTTGTAGTACACAAGATTTATTTACTGGTGAGTATGTTGTGCTTGAAGGTTGGAATCCTAATTATGTGCGCACACAACATCCTTTTAGAAAATTATCTCGCGTAAATATCATTGGTTTTATTGTTGATAAGCCAACACCTTACCAATTTCTTTTAGATGATGGAACAGGTTCCATTATAGTTATTGACTTTTCTCAAAATGAAAAAACAGCAACACTCAAAATAGGAGAACCAGTGCTTGTTGTTGGTAGACCAAGGTTGGCAGAGAATAATATTTTTATCGCGGCGGAAATTGCAACAAGCACCCAACTCAAAGAAGAACCTGCTTGGATAACTTACCGAAAAGAACAATTGCAAAAGTTATCTTCAGAAGAAGACAAAGAAGAAGACAATTTATCGCCCGCGCCAGAAGAATTTGTTGCTGCAACAAGCCTTGTTGAAGAAATAGCTGTTTCACCAGAAAATCTTACAGGAGATTTGGTGTTTGATTTTGTCAAAGCGCAAGACGATGGAGAAGGATGTGATATTGAATCCGTTATTGCCAAATTTGGTCAAGAGGCAGATGATATTATATTTACACTCATAAGTATGGGAGAAATTTACGAAGCAAAACCAGGAAAACTAAAAGTACTTGAATAGAATTCTTACTTAATTATTTTTTATGTGTTATTTAACCAAAGAAAATTGGTGTAATCCATACTTCTAGAGTGCCTGCAATAAATATTAGTCCGATTGCAATTAATAATAAGTCTGCTGCATCAAGCACAATGTGCTCAAATTTTCTACCTTCAAAATCATGTCGAATAACAGCAATAGAAATAATACCTCCCGCAAGACCCGCGGCAAAGTAACTCAAAATTTCCGGAATCCCGTGTATCATATAACGAAGTAAACCTAACGACACCGCGCCCAAATAACCACTAATTTGTTCAAAGCCCACGGCTTGCGCGGCCGATGCAAGATTACTACGAATAATATTTCCCATTGCAGTACCAATAACAGAAGCATTCCATGTAAGGATAAAAATCGCTCCCGCGCCATACAAAAAGGAAAAGAGAATACAGAAAATTAAAACTTTGATATTGTTAAAAAAGATTCTACTAAAGTTGGCAACACCTTCCATACCTGAGTAACCAGTAATACGCCCATTAATAGAATTAAATGTATCAATTTGATTAGCAAACATATGACCCACATCCTCGCTTGGAAGAACAGAATACCATAATGTAACTGCAAGAGTTATCCCTAAGAACAGTGCCATAAATGCAAGAAGTGCTTTGCCATGTTCTTTAAGCAGTGCAACTTCGTGAAAGTCGCTAACATCTTTTTTCTCTTCATCTTTAATAATATTATACATCAGAGGAATAGCGCCTAGAACGGTAAGGAAAACAAATACAATGCTTGCTTGATCCTTGAAGGTCCACATAGCAAGAAATAACGCTAAACTTGTGTAGAGAAATCCAATTAAAATAAGAAGAGATGGTTTTTTCTCGGCTTTTAGCGAGTTAATAATTCGTTCTATAACCATTACAACCCTACCTCGCAATCAAGGATTTATAAAGCTTCTCTTGAAATGGCAATATGCTCAACTTCCGCGTTATCTGCTCTAATACGAAGCAAAGTTTTTGGAACGGTTTTTTCAAGAATTATCTGCAAAGCAAAAGACGCTTGCCACGTACCTACCAATGTTGTAATTGTTGCAAGAACACCACGTTCTTTACAGGTAAAATTTGTTGTTTTGTTTTGATAAATATCGTCATATCTTAATTTTTCATTAGGCAAAAATGCAAACACGGATCCATGCTCTTCTACTGCCGCGCCATGTACCCACGGCAAATTATTTACCGCACAGAACTCATCAATTTCTCGACGAGATATGTGTTTATCCGTACAATCAAGTACAACATCAACATTTTTACACCATTCCATACTATTAGCTTTAGCTTCTTCTTGAACAATAGTAATGTTACAAGATGGATTAATTGCTTTTAAGTGCTTTTTTGCAGCAACAACCTTTAGTTGGCCTATATCTGTAAGATCGTACAAATGTTGTCGGGAAAGATTATGGTCTGCAACCACATCAAAATCGCACAATACTAATTTTCCCACACCCATTCGACAAAGAATCTCTGCTGCAACACTTCCTAATCCTCCAACACCTATAATAGCAATAGCGCTTTTATTTACTCTTGCTTGGTTATCTTTACCCCAATACGTAATTTGTCTTTTGGTGTTGCATTCAGGCGTCATTTCGGTTACTAAAACCACTTTATTTAAAAAAATGAGTGTTTTCTCTATTCACTAAGGTGAAAATCTCTATCGAACGAACAAGAGAGCTTATTGAAAAAGATTTTTCAGGACCAGCAAAAGACTTACTAGCTCTGCTTAATATTAATTTAGAAGAAGTGCTCATTATCAAAAATGGTGTGCTTATCACAGAAGATGAAGCATTAACAACTGATGATGACATTAAACTTCTTTCTGTAGTGAGTGGTGGCTAAAAACTGCCATTCGGTGGCCAGGGACCAGATAAAAACACGTGCTAAATAAAACAAGTTTTATTGGCACATTTTCCTTTTAATATCGTCCTTTTATAAAAAAGAAAAATGAAATGCGAAAAGTGTGAAAACAAAGCAGTGATTTTGAAACCAGCTTTATGTAGAGCGCACTTTGATGAATTCTTCTTACAAACAACTAAGGAAACTATTGAGCAATTCAATTTATTCGATAAGAAAACAAAGATTTGTGTGGCTGTGAGTGGAGGAAAAGATTCGCTCGCACTTGTTGATGTACTCACTCGTTTAGGTTATAGTGTTGAAGGACTTTTTATTGACGAAGGCATCGCAAATTATCGAGAACACTCTGTTGAAGATATTGATTTATTTTCTTCTCAGAAAAATATTGTTGTTAAACGAACTTCTTTTGTAGAAAGTTATGGATTTAGTTTAGATCAAGCAATGAAGACGGGAAAAGTTCATGCATGCACTGTTTGTGGAACGTTTCGACGACAATTATTAAACAAACATGCGCAAGGTTACGATGTGATTGCAACAGGTCATAATTTAGATGATGAAGCACAAACAATCATCATTAATTTAGCCCGAGGAAACACAGATTTACTTTTCAGACAAGGACCCACAACACAAGAAACAAATATGTTTATTCGACGCGTGAAACCATTTTATTTTCTTACAGAAAAACAAATTTTAACATATACTATTTTACGAAATATTAAAACACAATTTGGCGAATGTCCTTACGCATCAACTTCTTATAGGGTTGCAGTTAGAGAGGAACTTAATTTACGAGAACAAAAAAGTCCAGGAACCAAATTAAACATTGTAAAGTCTTATCTTTCTTTGAAAAAAGAAAATAATAAACAGCAAGAATTTGTTTTACAACAATGCGCTACTTGTCAGCAACCATCGCAAGAAACAAAGTGTAAGGTCTGCGCTTTTAAAGAATTGTTGGCGCCGCTTATAGAAAAATAACTTTTTATTGTTCGATGAATGTTTTTTTAGTAATTTCTTCTTTAGAAAATATTTTTTTCATGTCTTCACTACTTAATTTTCTCCATTCACCATCTTCTATATCCACTGCAAGGTTGCCGATGTGAGTTCGGTGTAAATGTTTTACCATATAACCTAATTCTTTACAAATTCTTTTGACAACTTTATGAATACCAACATGAACAGTTATTGCAACAATATTTTTATCTAGCTGAACAATTTGTGCTTTTACTGTTGTTCTATCTAAGTATAAACCTTTTTTTGCTTTGTCAATATCTGATTTCTTAAATGGCTCATCAAGAATTGCAATATATGTTTTTCCAATACCATTACTTGGATGCATTACTTTATTTGCAAACGTTCCATCGTTAGTAAGTAATAATAATCCTGTTGCATCCCTGTCAAGTCGTCCAACAGCAAATACTCGTGGTTTTCTAGGAACTAAATCAAGAACTTTTTCCCGTCCAAACATATCATCGCTTGTTGTAATATATCGTGCAGGTTTGTTTAACATGTAATATGCTTGCGGTTCTTTTTTGATCTCTTGACCTTCAACTAAAATAGTATCTTTTTCTTCTGCCTTATCACCTATAGTAATAACAACACCATTTACACTTACTTTTCCATCTTCAATAAGCTCTTCGGCCTTACGTCGAGAACAAAGTCCGCTTTGCGCTATGATTTGTTGTACTCGTTTTTTCATTTCTTATTACAAAAACACGCCGAATTTATAAATCAACACCTCTTTTGTTCATTTATTATGAGGGATTACGTACTTGGAACTCCAAAAACAGTAGAAGAATTAGTTCTCGCTGCACAGAATATGGGTTTTACAGAGCTTGTGCTCCTTGCAGAACCAAAAAATGCTGTGTTATTACATGCAGTCAAGGAAGACTTAGTTAAAAAAACCAAAATAAAGCTTCTTTTCGGGATAGTCGCCCAAAATAAAGCGCAAATTCCAAAAAAACACGAATTTGATGTAGTTGTTAAGTTAGGCACTAGTGAAAAAGAGGTTTTTGATGGATTAACACATGTATTAGATGTTGAATTTGACAAAGAAAAAGATTTTGTTCATCAACGAAGAAGCGGTCTAAACCACGTTCTTCTAGCCGAATATAAGAAAAAAGGAGTTTCTTTACTGTTTGGATTTGCAAAATTACAATACTTATCCTCTTCACGTCAAGCACAAATTCTTGGACGAGTCATGCAGAATGTCCAGCTTTGTCAAAAACAAACAGTTTCTTATGATGCTTGTAGCTTTGCAAGTAAACCAGAAGAACTTCGAGACGCAAAGGACGTTGCAGCACTCGCTCGAACACTAGGACTTTAAGTGATTTTAGCACAAACTTTTATATAGGACAAATTCTGTTTTTAAAACATACTTGTTAGAAGAGGGTGTGAAGTGGGTCGAAATCAACGTTCAAAAATAATTCTGTTCTTATCATTATTAATTGTAATACTGCTGAGTTCTAGTATTGTATCTGCAGTTGGTACAAAGGATAGTGTTTTATGTTACTCAAGCGTTAATCTTTATTCTTTGGCTAGTTATGGTACTTCGGATACTGATGCCTTGTTTAGTCCTTTTAGTGATGGTGTTGCTCCGAATGCGGATAATGTAAAATCTTCATTTCTTGAGGTCATTGAAAATAAAGAGACGAATTGTTTTGTCTATGATGTTGGTGTTAGTACTAATGACGCACGTTGGAAAGACACTGATTATGTAGGAACGTTCGCTGCTGGTTATCTTTATTTAGCCGAGTCTAAATCAACAGAAACTGTTTGGTTAGAGTCCTGGACAGATGATAATAACGATCATTTCTGTGCCGATTACGACATTGTTTTTTATCCCATAACAGATATATCAGTCTTCAAAGACCGCATTGATGATGAAGCTTGGTTAGAAAATGATGCAACAACGTCAACATATATTTATAGTGAGCCAGGTATTTGTGATTATGGTCCAAAGAGAACAAGTTCAACCACTAATGGTGGTGTGCGTCATAATGAGCCACTAAATCCAGGATTATATTATGTAATTGCAATTGTTCATGGTCACTCAGATAGTAGTCAATCTTCATCATCTACTTATGCAACATTAAGGTCTTTTAATTTCGATGAAAAGGGTTATCCTACGAATCTTAATCAAGGAATTAGTCAAGGTTATGTGGTTGCCAATCGCCTTTTAACAAACACAGAATTAAATACTGATTTTGGAAATAAAACAGAAACGTCAAAAGAAATTTGTGAACTTGCAGGCGGACACATTAATGG